>NZ_JBIVKQ010000010.1:107525-254580 GCF_044750845.1 Streptomyces sp. NPDC088766
GGGTGTGGGGTTTGCCCCCCCCGGCCCCCACCCGGGGGGGGGGGGGGGTTGGGGGGGGGGGGGGCGCCCCCGGGCGGGGTGGGGCCCCGGGGCCGGGGCCGGGGGGCCCCCTTCCCGTCGGTGCGGGTGGTTCGCCCGGCCGGGCGCGATCCGGTCGTCGCTCAGTCGGAGAGGCGCGCGCCCGTGGAGGTCGAGAACACGTGGGTCTCGCCGGCACGCGGCACGACGTGCAGCGTGCTGCCCTTCTCCGGGACGTTGCGGCCGCCGACGCGGACGACGAGGTCCTTCGACTCGCCGCCGACCGTGGCGGTGCCGTAGACGAAGGCGTCGGAGCCCAGCTCCTCGACCACGTTCACGACGACCGCGAGGCCCTGGTCGGAGTCGGCGCCGGCCACGTCGAAGTGCTCGGGACGCACGCCGACGGTGACCGTCTTGTCGGTGGCGGCGGAGAGCGCGTCACGCTGCACCGGCACGACCGACTTGCCGAACTTCACGCCGCCGTCGGCGATCGGGACCTCGACGAGGTTCATCGCCGGGGAGCCGATGAAGCCGGCCACGAAGAGGTTCGCCGGGCGGTCGTACATGTTGCGCGGGGTGTCGACCTGCTGGAGCAGACCGTCCTTGAGGACCGCGACCCGGTCGCCCATGGTGAGGGCCTCGACCTGGTCGTGGGTGACGTACACGGTGGTGATGCCGAGACGGCGCTGGAGCGAGGCGATCTGCGTACGCGTCGACACACGGAGCTTGGCGTCCAGGTTGGACAGCGGCTCGTCCATGAGGAAGACCTGCGGCTCGCGCACGATGGCGCGGCCCATCGCGACACGCTGGCGCTGACCGCCGGACAGGGCCTTCGGCTTGCGGTCCAGGTACTCGGTGAGGTCGAGGATCTTCGCGGCCTCCTCGACCTTCTGCCGGATCTCCGCCTTGTTGACGCCGGCGATCTTGAGCGCGAAGCCCATGTTGTCGGCGACGGTCATGTGCGGGTAGAGCGCGTAGTTCTGGAACACCATGGCGATGTCCCGGTCCTTCGGCGGCAGGTGCGTGACGTCGCGGTCACCGATGCGGATGGCACCGCCGTTCACGTCCTCGAGCCCCGCGAGCATGCGGAGCGAGGTGGACTTGCCGCAGCCCGACGGGCCGACCAGGACGAGGAACTCGCCGTCCGCGATGTCGATCTCGAGTGCGTCGACGGCGGGCTTGGTGGAACCCGGGTAGATCCGGGTCGCCTTGTCGAACGTGACAGTGGCCATGGTGATGGGCCCCCTTCTACCGGCAGGAACGTGCCGGACGATCCGTTGTAGGAAGGTGGTGAGCCCTCCCGGGCAGCACCCGGGAAGGTGTAGTCCACATGAGTGAACCGGATCTGGACGCTACCTGGCGTTCGCCCGGTCTGTCAGTACCCAAAGGCATGTGAACTTCGCGGAAATTCTCGACAGGGGCTCCCGGCGACCTGGGTACACTGCTCGGGCGCGCCCGCCGCACGCGACGCGCACGCCTCCTTAGCTCAGTTGGTAGAGCACCGCTCTTGTAAAGCGAAGGTCGTCGGTTCGAGTCCGACAGGGGGCTCCGTTTTCAAGCAGCTCAGGGCGCATCTCTCACCAAACGAAGATCACTCCGCAGTCTCCTGCGTGAGCGGTGCGTGAGCATCGGTGCTTTTCCTCGCCCTCGGCACGGCCGCCGCCGACCGCTCCGCGAGATCCTCCTCGTACTCCTCGAACAACTCCATGTAGGTGTTGCTCGTCAGCACGATCGTCGAGTGCCGCAGCTTCACCTTCGCGTCGTGCAGATCCCCGCCGCCCGCCTTCACCAGCGCCGCCGCGCCGTGACGCAGATCCCGCAGGTTGATCGGCGGCAGACCCGTCTCGTTGACGATCCGGCGGAACGTGTCGGACACGGAGTCGGGGTGCAACCACGTTCCGTCCTCCTGGACGAACACCTTGCCCGTGTCCTCCCACGGCAGCCGGTCTTCCAGCCGCTTCGCACGCTCCGCCTGCTGCCGCGCCTGGTGGGCCCGCAGGACGTCGACCGTGCCCCGGTCCACCTTCACGTCCGCCGCCGAACCCTCCGTCTTCGGGTCGGTCTCCACCGGCTTCCAGCCGTCGAGCACCGTCTCCCGCGCGACGCCGATCGTGCGGCCCTCGAAGCTGACGTTCTCCCAGTCCAGGCCGACCGCCTCGCCGCGGCGCAGCCCGTGGTGCGCGATGACGTGGAAGAGGGCGTACAGGCGATCCTGCTCGGCTGCGTCGAGGAACGCGCCCAGCTGCTCTGGCGTCCACACCATGACGGGGGAGGGCTTCTCCCCGGTCACCTTCCAGCGGGCCACCCGCTCCGCCGTCCACAGCATGCCCTTCGCCCGGCGGACGCCGCCGACCTCCACGAACGCGGCCGGGTTGAAGGTGATGTACTGCCGGCGGATCGCGAAGTTCAGTGCGGAGCGCAGGGTGTTGCGGATCTCCAGCTGCGTCGCCCGGCCCGTGACCTTCCGGTGCGGGGGCATCTCCGCCAGCTTGGCCTTCTCCGCGGCGAGCCGTTCCCGCTCGGCGGCCGGCGGGCGCGAGCGCTTCCCCCAGCGGGTGCGCGCCTCCTGCTCCCGCCGCTTCGCGTTGTCCGCCTTGATCTGCTCGTTGGCGTCGTTGATGCCGTCGAAGTAGGCCTGGCAGTGGCCGACGTTGAGGCGGTCGAGCCGGTAGTGCGCGAGCGCCGGCCGCAGGTGGCGGTCCACACGCGACTCGTAGTTGTTGACGGTGGTCACCGCGCGGGACTTCCGCTTCGCTTCCAGCCACTCGTCGAGCAGGTCGCCGACGGTCATCGTCGACGTCAGCTTCTGCCCGTGCACGAGGCGCCGGCGGATCTCCGCCACCTCGGGCAGCGGCGCGTCCTTGTCCTTGGAGATCCCTTCGAGCAGGTCGCCGACCTTGACCTGTGCCTCCGTGTCGTCGCTGTCGGGCAGGTCGAGGAGGGCGCGCACCTTGTCGAGGTCGCCCTGGGCGTCCTTGGCGGTGTCGTACCCGGAGCGGGAGAACGAGCGGCGGGTGCCGTCCTCGCGGGCGGGCAGCTCCTGGCGTACCGCCCACACGCCGTGGCGGCGGCTGGTCATCTGCGGGCAGGACTTGCCCAGCACCTTGCCGTCCGCGTCACGGCAGTAGCAGCGGCGGTACGTCGAACCCTTCACCTGTCCCCATCCTCGGTCGGTTCTGGATTTTCGGGAAGCTGGAAGAGCGGCAGCTGTGAAAGCCCTAGCTGGACCACCTTGTCTACACCCGCCTCTCGCGCCCTATGGAGCCAGGATCGCACAGTGGCTTTTGCTACGTCATTCTGCAGAGCCAGATTCGTGATTGGATCGGTATTTCCCTGGGCAAGCAGTTCCTCGTACTCAGTGTAAATCCTGACGTACCTCATAAGGCTGTTCCAACGACGCCGGGCGCCTGGACCTTGGTCCGGGTTCAGGTCCGGGGCAAGGAGCCTCACCACATCCTCCGGCTTGGGTTTTGGCAGATCAGGTGCCTTGCCTGCGGGTGTGGTCTGCTCCAGGGGTGCCGCTGCTGATCGCTCGACCGCAGGCTTTACGTTCATCATGCTTACGTGACTTGACTCTATCGAATGCCTAGCCCCTCGCAGTTCGTGTACTGCTCGCGACCTGCGAACGGCGGCTTGCGCAATTCGGTCCCACTGGCTCATAGGGAAATCTCGGATGAGGGCAGGAGTGAGCTGCAGCACATCTCCGGATTTCAAAATTTCAGCCCTGGGTTCGAACTGCACCACATGTAGTTTCGCGTCTTCCTCGCCTTCGAGTAGGTAGTCAAAGATCACCAGGATCTTTTCGTAACGCTCGTCGGCAATTGTCACTGTCGCCACAAGGGAGCCGGGACGCTCTTCGGCTTCCCCGATCTCGACGGACAGGCTCATTGCAGTCATGGCGCCCATCGTGACGGGGTCGGGACAGTTCTGCAACACTTCTCCATGATCATTCTGAAACATGTCCGGGAACAGTTGCGCAACGTCACCCGGTCATGTTTCGCTTCTCTCATGACCCCGGAAGAACTTCGGACGGTCGGTGAGCTGCGCTGTCTTGCCGCGAGCGGACGCGCCCGAGCCTTGAGAGAGGCGCAGCGCATCGGACTCCGTGAACTCGCACGCACCATCGGCACCAGCCCGTCGACCGTCTCCAGGTGGGAGACGGGAGCCACTCAGCCCCGTAGTGCACTGGCCCTCAAATGGGCTCAGGTGCTGGGGCTGGGGGGCGCAGCATCAGAGGCGGATGCGGCATGACTACCCCGGGCCTGACCATCGCCGAGATCCTCAACCAGCCCGCGGTCGTGCCTTTGTGGCCCATCGTCGGCAGGGCCCTGGGACTCGCGGAATCCACCACGTATCAATTGGCGGCCGAGGGCCGCCTGCCCATCGAGGTCATCCGCCTCGGGCGACGACGGGTCGCCCGGACCATCGACCTCCACCGCTTCCTCGGGCTGGTCCCGCAGGAGAACGGCGCCGGTCCCGCGTGCGAGGCGGGATCGTCTGCCGGAAACGACGAAGAGGCCGCGTGCGAGGCGGCCTCTCCAGTCGAGCAATCCATCCGTACCTCGAAGTAAGACAGGACAGCTCTATGCACAGCATTGCACAGACGTCAACGGCGACGTCTCGCCTGCCCGAGCAGGCCATCGTCGCCAGCCTCAACGCCGAGATCATGCATGACCTCGACGACGGCCAGCCCACGCTGATCGCCAGCACGCACGGAAACCAGGGTGACCTTCAGGTGGTCACCCCGACCCAACTGCTTGCCAAGGTCGCCGAGCAGCGCGAGCAGCTCGACCGCATCGAGGCGCTCGCCAACGAGTACGCCGAGAAGGTCGCGATCCCCGCGCTCCTCACCGAGTCCGGCATTGAGCTCGAGGAAGTCACCCTCGTCACCCTCGCCGAGATCAACCCCAAGGTGGCCGCCGCTTTCCAGGCCTTCGCCGGAACCATGGACGACGGCACGTTCGTCGTCGCCGTCCCCAAGGGGCAGGCGCCCGCCGAGCGGCTCGCCACGATCCGCGCCCTGGTCCTCGACCGGCAGAAGCGAGGACAGGCGTGACAGTCCTGACGCAGGCGATGGCGGCCGGCACCCCCGGCCGCCTGGCCGACGACAAGCAGCGCCCCGAATGCGGCCACTGGCTCGGCGCCGAACGCCGGTACTGCCGCGAGGTCGACGGCGTCCATCGCTTCCTCCCCGGCCTGCGCTGCCCCGCCCGCACCCCGCGCGCCCTCCAGGGCCTCGACGAGATCCCGCCCGGCTCCGGCTGGCCGATCCACCGCACCGGAGTGTCACGTTGAACGACGCACAGCCCACCGACCTCCGGGCTTCCGCCCGCGAGATGGACGACGCCGGCCTGTGCGTGCTGCCCATCAAGGCAGACGGCAGCAAGGCCGCCGACGTCCGCAGCTGGAGCCCCTACAAGGTCCAGCGCTCGGTCCCCGCCGAACACGACCAGTGGTTCGGCGGGGACCGCCCCCGCGGTATCGCAGTCGTCTACGGCGCCGTGTCGGGCAACGTCGAAATGATCGAGTTCGAAGGGCACGCCATCGCCGACGGCGTCCTCGACGAGGTCACCGAGATCATGGACGCCTCCGGACTCGGCGAACCCTGGGCGCAGATCCTGAACGGCTGGGCCACCGAATCTCCGTCCGGCGGCCGCCACTACCGCGTCCGCATCGAGGGCGGCGACGTCCCCGGCAACACCAAGCTGGCGTCCCGGCTCGCCCGCGAGGACGAGTACACCGACGAGGAGAAGCAGCGCCTCCGCCAGAAGCCGAACAGCCGGATCATCCGCGTGCAGATCGAGACGCGCGGCGAAGGGGGGTACGGCCTGGTCGAACCATCAAGCGGTACCGTCCACGCCTCCGGGAAGCCGTACCTCCGCCACGCCGGAGGCCCGGACAGTATCCCGACGCTGGACGCCGAGACCATGCAGGCCATCCGGGACATCTGCCGGATGGTCGACACGCTGCCTAAGCCCGAGACCCCCAAGACCGCACCGACCGAGCTCAAGCCGCTCCCCGGCGGTGGACTCCGGCCCGGCGAGGACTTCGACGCACGGGCCGACTGGGAAAAGATCATCGGCGCCCACGGCTGGGAGTGCCTGCACCAGCGCGGACGCACCCGCTACTGGCGGCGGCCCGGCAAGGACACCCGCGGTATCTCCGCGACCACCGGCCACGCCCCGGACAAAGACCGGCTGTTCGTCTTCAGCAGCTCCACCGAGTTCGACGCCTGGACGCCGTACTCGAAGTTCGCGGCCTACACCCTCCTTACTCAGGGCAGCAACACCACTCCGGCATTCAAGCGGGCGGCTGCCGACCTGCGCCAGCAGGGATACGGCTCCGAACCGCCCCGGCAGCGCCTCAGCTCCGTTCCCCGGCAGCTCGGCCCGTTCAACGACGGATCGTCTGCCCTCGACCCGGACAGCCTCCCGGACCCGGACGAGCAGGAGATGGCCGGCGGGCCGGACCTCCGGATCGTCCGGAGCAAGCCGGAGCTGGACATCACCAACGAGGCCGACGCCATCGACGGCCTGCTCGACATCATGGCCAACGAGCAGATGCCCGGCCTGTACAAGCGGTCCACCGGTCCGTGCTGGGTCTACGAGGACGATCAGGGCAACCCGCTCGTCAAGCAGTTGGGCACTGACAACCTGCGGGCCTACCTCGCCGAGCACGTCACCACCTTCCAGATCGTGCGCGATCCGTTCACCGAGGGCACCAAGGAAGTCCGCGAGCTGGTCATGCCCAAGACGTGCGGCACGATCCTGGGGCGCAGGGACTGGCCGCTGCTGCCGCTGCGGGGAATCGTCACGTCCCCGGTCGTCCGGCCGGACGGAACGCTGGTGAAGGCGCCGGGCTACGACCGCGGCACCGGCCTGTATATGCACCCGCGGGTGCCGCTCCGGCGGCTGCAGCCGCAGGTGTCCAAGGAGTCCGTCGAGCGGGCCAAGGACATCGTGCTCAACCAGATGCTGGCCGACTTCCCGTTCGTCGACGCATCCGACTGCGCCCAGTACCTCGGCGCCCTGCTGACTCCGATCATCCGCCCCTATGTTCCCGGCCCGACACCCGTCGTCGTCATCACGAGCACCTCCCAGGGCTCCGGGAAGACGCTGCTGAAGGACGCGTTCGGCTACGTCTACGGGCTCGCCGAAACGCCGTGGCCGGAGAACGACGCCGAACTCCGCAAGGCCATCACCGCCAAGCTGTGGGACTGCGGCGACCCGGTGATCGCCATGGACAACCTGCCCAACGGCCACATCATCAAGTCGCCGATCCTGTCGTCCCTCGTCACCTCCGCCAACTGGAGCGACCGGCTCCTCGGCAGCACCAGCAGCGTCAGCATCCCCAACGACCGGCTATGGGTCCTGACCGGGAACAACCTGCGCACCGGCGGGGACAACGCCCGCCGCACCCTCTGGGTCCGCCTGGACCCCGACTGCCCCAACCCCGACCAGCGTGACAACTTCGCAGTCGGCGACCTCCGCACGTGGCTCGCCGACAACGCGTCCACGGTCGTCGCCGCTCTCGTCACCATGGTCCGCGGGTGGCTCGCGGACGGCGCCAAGACCGTCAACACCCGCATGGGCGACTATTCCAGGTGGGCCTCCGTGATGGCCGGGATCCTCGCCTACCTGGAGGTCCCCGGTTGGCTCGCCAACCGCGAGGCGGCGGCCGCCGTCCTCGACGACGAGGCCGAAGAGTGGGCGGCGTTCCTGACCGCCTGGCACGAGACGATCCCCGCCGGCCGCGCGGTCCCCACCAAGGAGCTCTTGGGTCTCAAGGAGGACGTGCCCCGCCTCCACAACGGTGACCTCCCGTCCCCGAAGCAGCTCGGGCACTGGCTCAAAGCCAGGGAGGGCCGCTACTACGACGACCTGAAGGTCGTCCGCGTCCCCGACTCCCACCGGAAGCAGAACCTGTGGCGCGTCGCCAAGTACGGGGAGGGCCGGTGATCCCCACATCCCCGCAGTCTGCGGGAATGCTGCGGGGAAGCGAAACGGCCCCTGGCCTGCGGTTTCGCGGGGATGCGGGGATGTGCGGGATCGGGAGCTATTCCCCCGTATACGTAACCCCCTCATACACAACACCCGCAACACGTCTGTGCATGCGTCGCGTTCCAAAAAATCTCAGCCCCATACGTCAGACCAAAAAGACATTCCGCACTTACCCGCAAACCCCGCAGACCGGCAGGTCAGGGCGCGTCGAGCGTCGCGAGAAGAACCCCGCACGCATCCCCGCAACATCCCCGCAGAATCCCGCAGCCGAGAGCCGAGGTGACTGGCATGTCTGATACGCCCGAGACGTTCACCCCCCGCCCGTACCAGGCCGAGGCCATCAAGGCCCTCATCTCCGGCTGGCAGGGCCCGCACAACCGGCTCGCCGTCGTCCTCCCGACCGGCGCCGGAAAGACCGTCGTCTTCGCCAACCTCATCGACGAACTGCTCACCCAGCTCAACGGCAAGCGCGCCCTGGTCATCGCCCACCGCGAGGAACTCATCGAGCAGGCTGCCGCGAAGATCCGCGCAGTCCGCCCCGACCTCCGCGTCGGCGTCGTCAAGGCCGAACGCGACGAGCATCACGACGTGGACGTCATCGTCGCCAGCATCCAGACCCTCGCCGTCGAACGCCGCCGTAACGCCATCAGCAACATCGGCGTCGTCATCGTCGACGAGTGCCACCACGCTGCCGCCCGCAGCTACATGACCGTCCTCGAGCACTTCGGCGCCTGGCGCGGCCTGCCCGTCGCCGGGTTCACCGCCACCATGACCCGCACCGACGGAGGCCTGGCCGACGTCTGGGAAGAGGTCGTCTTCACCCTCGACATCCTGGAGATGATCGAGGACGGCTACCTGTGCGACGTCCGCGGCAAGCGCGTCACCGTCCCCGGCCTCGACCTGGACGCCGTGAAGTCCCGCGCCGGCGACCTTCAGGACGGGCAACTCGGCCAGGCCCTGGACGACTCCGGAGCCGCCGAGGTCGTCGCCGAGGCGTACCGGCAGCACGCCGGAGACCGGGCGGGCGTCGTCTTCACCCCGACGGTAGACACAGCCCAGTCCATGGCCGAGGCCTTCACCGCCGCGGGTGTCCCGGCCGCCGCCGTGTGGGGGGACATGCCCCGCGACGATCGTGCGGCCGCACTGGAGAAGTACCGGCGCGGCGACGTGCAGGCCCTGACCAACTGCATGGTGCTCACGGAGGGGTTCGACGCGCCATGGACGTCATGCGCGGTCATAGCCCGGCCGACCAAGTCCGCGGGCCTGTACTGCCAGATGGCGGGCCGCGCGCTCCGACTGTGGGAGGGCAAGAAGGACGCGCTGATCCTCGACGTGATGGGCGCCTCCACTCGCCACAAGCTCGCCTCGATCGTCGACCTCACCGGCCGCGACGTCGTGATGTCGGAGGAAGGCCAGTCGCTGCGCGAGGTGGTACGGGAGGCCGAGGAGAAGGCGAAGCGCCGCCTCGACCTCTCCCGGATCCAGGTCGAGGAGATCGACCTGTTCCACGGCTCGACGGTGCGCTGGCTGAAGACCGAGTCGGGGGTGTGGTTCATCCCGGTCACGGACGCCGCCTATGTCTTCCTGATCCGCAACCCGGCGGACCGCACGTACTGGCTGCGCCGCTTCGACTTCAACAACGGGCTCGTCGCTCCCAAGAACGACGTGCCGCTCCCTCTGACGGCAGCGAAGGCGTGGCTGGAGCAGCAGGCCCGAGCCATGGGTAGCCGATGGCTCGCATCCCGCTCAGCGCCCTGGCGTGACAAGCCGGCCAGCGTGAAGCAGCTCAACTTCTGCCGCCTGAAAGGCATCAAGGTGCCGCCTGGCAGCAGCGCCGGCGAGGTCTCCGACCTCCAAGCCGTCCACCAGTTCTCAACGATCCTCGCCCGACTGAACGCGCGGGCCGCGGCGTGAAGGGAGACCCCGTGCAGAACGACGCCGACGACGTGGTGATCGAGGTGACCGAGGCGGAGTTCCACGACGCCGCCGCGGGCGCGCTCGCCCGCCTCGGCCTCACCTACGCCGAGCTCGAAGACCAGGCCCGCCGCCGCGACTTCACCTCAGCCCAGGCCCACAGCCTGTGGGTGTCCATCGGCGGCGCCGTCCGCCCCGAACTCCTCGAGCGGCAAGTGGCACCCGCCCCTCGTAAGGCTAAGGTCCCGAAGGTGATCGGCCTGGACCTGAGCCTCACCTGTACTGGTGTGGCTGGCGAAGGCTGGACCGACACCATCCGGCCCCGGACCGGCGTCCGCGGTCATCCTCGGCTCGCGTTCATCGTCGAACGGGTCGTCGACCACATCGGCGGCGCCGACCTGGTGGTGATCGAGGGCCCGTCGTTCGGCGGTGGTGTCGCCCACCGGCACGAGGATCTCGCCGGCCTGCGCGTGATGGTCCGCCACGCCTGCTGGCGCCGCAGCATCCCCTACGCGGTTGTCCCGCCGTCCTGCCGGGCCTTGTACGCCACCGGCAAGGGCTCCGGCTCCAAGGGCGCCGTCCGCGACGCGGTGCGCACCCGCTACGGCGTCGACTGCGACGGGCCAGGCCGCTACGACCAGGCCGACGCCTACACCCTCTGCGCGATGGGCCTGCACCACCTCGGCTGGCCCCTAGCCGTCGTCCCCGACACCCACCGCCGCGGCCTCGACGGAAGCCAGTGGCCGGTCACGGAAGGACTTGCCACGTGACCCCGAGCGAGATCCAGATCCTCATCTGCGGCATCGGCATCGGCGCCCAGACCATGGCCGTCTGGCACATGGTCCTCGACATGCGCGACGCCCGCCGCAGCCTGGCCGAGTCCACCGAGGCGCGCCGACGCGCGGCCGCCGACCACTACCTCAGCAGCTTCCGCCTCTACCGGCTGCAGCACCGGACGGAGGCCCGCCGGTGAACTGCGGCCTGTGTGAAGACGAGGCTGGCGAGCGCTACCTGTGCGAGCGCGACACCCGCGCGCTCGCCGGGCGCCTCGCCGACCTCCCCACCCTGTACGACGAGGTCGGCCAGTGCCTCGTGCCCCGCGGCCACGGCTGGGGCGAGATCGTCGCCACCCGCAGCGGCGCCGGCCCGCGGTCCCCGCTCAACGAGGACGTCCTCGACACCGTCAACTGGGGCCGGGCCGCCGAGGTCGTGCACCTGTGGCGGGTCGACGTGCAGCGCGAACGCTGGCCGCACCACGGGGCGCCGCCGCCGGCCGACCTGCGCGCGGACTGCCGGTGGCTGGCGATGGAGCTGGAGTGGGTCGTCGCCCGGTACCCGGCCGCCGGGGACCTGGCGCGCGAAGTGCACGAGCTGGAGCGCCAGGCCCGCTCGGTCGTCGGCGACCCGGCGCCGCGGCCGCAGCGCCTCGGTACGTGCGTGGCGGTGGACGGCGAGGGCGTTGTCTGCGGCGCTGTGATCTCCCGGATGCCGGGGCAGAGCCGGTTGCAGTGCCGCTGGTGCTCCTACGTGTACGAGTCCGAGCGTGACTGGCTGCTGCTCCTGCACTTCCAGCCCGCGGAATCGGCGTGATCACCCCCATAGCACAGGGGGGGTGTGCTATTCTCGCAGAGGTGGAAACACCCCCATGGCGGGACCGGCTTCGCGCGGAAGATGAGCTGCTGGAACAGCTCGACAGACGCATGGAGCAAGCCCGCAGACGCAGGGCTCAGGCCCTCAGAGAAGGGGCCCAGGAGTTCGGCAGCGTCTACGCGCTGGCGAAACACCTGGGCCGCAGCGAGACCGCGATCCTCAACGCGATCAAGAAGTACCCAACCGAATAAGGCGAGGGCCGGACAGCAGCTCTCCGGGTGCTGGAACACCTGGAGGCGCGCGCGCCGTCCGACCCTCCAGCCCACGAACGAGATCGGACCTCGTCATGGACCACCAGCACCTTAGCGCGCCCGCATGCGCGCAGATCAGCCCCGGCCGGCGCCTCGTCGCCGCCGGGATCATCCGCCGCCGCCCGGACCGCACGACCACCGTGCGCGTCACCGCGGCCGGCGTCACCGGCACCATCCGCAAGGCGGTGGCCCGGTGACCACCCCCGCCCTCCCCGACGACGTCCGCGACCTCCTCGCCGCCGTCCTCGAAGCGATCGACCTCCCGCACCCCGCGACCATCGGCGGAGCCGAGGCCCACGACCGCCTCCTCAACACCCGCGTCGTCCACGCCCGCATCGCCCTGCGGAACCTCCTCGACGACGGCCCCGCCCTCGGCCCGGCCTGGACCGCCAGCTACCTGCGCGAGCGCCTCGCCGAGCACCCGATCGCCGGGTACGTCACCGTCGACCAGGCCGACGCCGCCCTCAACGCCGGCGCCACCTGGTCCGAGGCCGTCGCCCTCCCCGCACACGACGCCGAACGGGGTGAGCGCCCGTGAACACCCGGACCCTCACCCTCGGGCAGCGCGGCGTCCTCGGTACGGCGGCCGTCGTCATGGTCGCCGTCGGCGCGGCCGGCGCCATCGGCACCTACTCCAACGCCGTCACCGAGTTCGGCCGGGCCGCCACCGCCGCTGGCGTCGTCGCCGCCGGCGAAGGCCTCACCCTGATCCTCGCCCTCACCATGCTGGGGCTGACGCTGCTCGGTCAGTCCGCCCCCCTCTGGGTGCGCGCCGGCCTGTGGCTCGCCCCGCTCGCCGCCTGCGGCACCGGCCTCTCCCTCGCCGACAACCCCACCGAGGCCGTCGTCTACAGCGTCATGCCGCTCGGCATGTCCGGCGCCGCCGAGGGCCTCGGCCTTATCGCCCGCCGGGTCGTCATCTACTCCACCGGCGTCGACGCCGAGGCGCAGCGCCGCAACGCGCACGCCGTGCAGCAGCTCGCCTACCACCAGGCCGCCGCCGAGCGGCACCCCGACAAGGACACCCGCGAGGACGCGCTGCGCAAGTCGTGGAAGCTGGCCCGCAAGGTCGGCGTCGGCGACCAGGTCCTCGGCGCCGCCCTCGTCGACGTCCAGCGGACGCGCATCACCGGCGGAGCCGATGCGGCCCTCGGCTCCATGTACGGCCACCCTGCCTCGCCCGCGCCCGCCCAGCCGCCCGCCCGCCCGCGGCCGGCCTCCGCCACCGAGGTACTGCGGGCCCGCTTCGCCGAGATGGACCCGGTGGACGCCATCCGCCTCGCACACGATGCGCGACCTGATGCGGCACCGCCCGAGCTGGCCACCGTGCTGGCGTCCTACGGGGTGCACGTCGACGCCGTCGCGGTCGCCCTCGTCCTCGGCACCCGGCCCCCCGAGTACGAGGTGCACCGCCCTGATGCGCCCGCGCATCAGCAGGTCAGCGACCCCGTCACGGCCCTGGAGCCGGTCACGCTGGAGGCCGCCGTCGTCGAGGCCGCATCCACCCTCGGACCCGACGCGAAGGCCAAGGAGATCGTCGCCCACGTCGCCGAGCACCGGCGCCTGGTCGTCACCGAGCCCTACGTCCGCACCGCCCTCTCCCGAGCCGCGAAGAAGGAACAGCCGGAGACCCCGGCCACGCCGATGGAGGGCGGATACGCATGAGCGACGCCATCGAGAAGGCCGCCCGCGAGGCGGTCGAGGCCGCCGAGAACACGGAGCTGACCCGGCAGATCGCTGCGATCCTCGCCGCGCAGCAGCTGCTGCAGCAGCAGCCGGTTGTTGCTCAGCAGGCAACGACTCCGTTCAACGCCACCAGGTGGCTGGTGGTCGGCGGGGTGGTGGTGTCGGTCGGCCTGGTCGCCTCCCTGTTCGCCGTCGCCCTGGCCATCGGCGCGACCTGCGCCACCGTCTGCCTGCTGATCCTGCGCAGCGTCTGGCAGGACGTGCAGAAGGGCCGCTGACAGCCCTTCCGTCCCCCGCCAACCATGGTGCAGACGACCACGGTTGCGGGGGTGCGGTGGGGCCGGACAGCCCGGCCCGCAACCCGAGAGGAACCCCATGGACGACCTGACGTTCTCCGACTTCACCACCGGCGAGAAGCTCCGCGTCGCCACCCTGACGGCCCGGATCGCGAAACGGGGCCTGGCCGACGACGGCACCGACCGCGTCGACACCAGCGACCTCAAGCGGCGCATCGAGCGCATCGAGCGCGACGCCCTGCGCCGCAAGCACGGCAAGTAGCAACGCCCCGGGGCGGCCGTCACCGGCCAAGGAAACCGGCCGCCCCGGGTCTCCCGATCACCCTTACGAGCAACCGGAGATCACCAGCATGACGGACACCCTGCCGCGGCCCGTAGTCAACGGGCACGCCAAGCCCAAGATTTCCCTGATCAAGTTCGAGCCGGAGCCGCCGGCCGTCGTCGACGAGGCACCGGTCGTCGAGGCCGTCGACCGGCCGGACAACCCGCTCGCCGACTGGCTGACCGTCCCGGACCTGCCGATCCTGCCCGTGTGGGCCCGCTCCGTAGCCTCCCTGAAGGCCAACAGCCTTGCCCTGGGACGGCTGTGCGCCTGGCACGCCCGCTACCACTCCCTGCGCCTCCCCAAGTACGCGCTGCGCCTCACCTGGCTCGCCCTCAAGGGCGCGTGGCGCGGCGCGCGCGGGCTGTGGCCGACGCTGTCCGCACACGACCAGAGCGCGGCCGTGAAGGCGCTGCAGGCGCAGGTGAAGGCGAAGCCCGACGACGTCGACCTCGCCGTGCGGTACGCGCTGCTGCACCGGGAACGCACCCTCGCCCGCCGCAGCCGGTGGGGCGCCGCCGCAACCGCCGTCGCCGCAACCGCCGTCGGCTGGTGGCTGGCACCGCTCCCCGTACAGGCGGGCATGCTCGCCGCCGTCGCCCTGCCGCTCGCCTACCTCGGGCGCGGCGAGGACGCCCAGCTCCTCGACAACCCCACCCCGCCGCTGCGCGTTGACATGTCCGCCCAGCAGCTCAACGACGCACTGCGCGCCGCCGGGCTGCTGAAGGCGGGCAAGGGCGACGACGAGGGACCGCGCGTCACCTGCGTAATGGGCCCGGTCCGCGACGGCAACGGGTGGGCCGTCATCTTCGACCTGCCCAAGGGCGGCGGGAAGACGGCCGCGGACGTCCTCGCCAAGCGCACGGCGATCGCCGCCGAGTTGGGGGTCGACGAGATCCAGGTCATCGCCTCCCGGGTGCGGGCGGCGGCCGGCGGCAACGCCGGACGGGTGTCCATGTGGGTCGCCGACGATGACCCCTACCTGGGCACGCCGAACCCGTCGCCGCTGGTCAAGGCCGACACGTTCTCCGTGTGGGAGCCGATCCCGTTCGGGCAGGACGCCCGCGGCAACCGCATCACCGTCCCCGTCATGTGGCAGTCCCTCTTCTTCGGCGGCCTGCCCCGCCGCGGCAAGACCTTCACGCAGCGCCTCATGACCGCGGCCGGCCTGCTGGACCCTTTCGTGCGGCACTACGTCGCCGACGGCAAGGGCGGCGCCGACTGGATGCCCATGAAGGCCGTCGCCCACCGGCTCGTCATGGGCGCCGAGGACGACGCCGTCGAGGCCCTCAAGGCGATGCTGAAGGAACTCCTGAGCGAGATGGAACGCCGCTTCGTCCTGCTGCGCGGCCTGCCCGTGTCCGTGTGCCCGGAGGGCAAGCTGACGCCGGCGATCGTCGAGAAGTACAACCTGCCCGTCATCTTCGTGACCATCGACGAGCTGCAGGAGTACTTCACCGCGATGGACCGCGACGACCGTGATCAGGTCATCAACGACCTGTGCCGCATCGCACGGCGCGGCCCGGCCGCCGGGTTCGTCTCCAACTTCGCCAGCCAGCGCCCCGACGCCGAGAGCGTCCCGACGAAGCTCCGGGAGATCATCACCCTGCGGTACTGCACGCAGGTCGTCGACCAGACGTCCTCCGACATGGTGCTGGGCAAGGGCAAGGCCGCCCAGGGCGCGGACGCCTCCGTCCTCTCGGAGGACCACCGCGGTACGGGCGTCCTCGTCACCGGGCCGGCGTCGTTCGTCACGGTGCGGGCCGACTTCCTCGACGGGCCCGGCTTCTCCGAGCTGTGCCAGCGCGGCCGCGCCCTGCGGGTGAAGCACCAGCAGCTCACCGGGGACGCCGTCGGCGACGTCACCGCGGCGGCCGATCAGGCGGGCGTGACCATCGCGCCGGTCCTGTCGGACTGCCTCGACGTGATGCGGCACACCGACCGCATGCACACCGTCGACCTGCTCGACCGGCTCGTCAACGTCGACGAGGACCGATACGGCGACTTCGACGCCGAGCGCCTGGCCGCCGAACTGGAGGCCGCCGGCGTCGACCGCACCACCAAGCAGGTCAAGGTCAACGGCAAGAACCTGGCCGGCTACCGGCGGGCCGACCTCGAAGCCGCCGTGCCCGCCGAACTGCTGCTGGCCGCACGCCGGGTAGAGGCCACCCCCACTACGGACCCCGCTACCGACACCCCGTCCGGACCCGCCGCCGAGGGCGCCTGATGTAGAGGGGGCCCGCTACCCCGGTAGCGGGCCCGGTAGAGGGCTCCCACCTGCAAGGTAGCGCCCGTAAAGGGGGCCGCCGTCCACCCCCAGGGAGCGCGCTGAGGCGGCATCATGGACGGCATGGAGTCGCAGAACATCCGGCCCGGCCACCTCACCGCCCACCAGACCGCCCGCGTCCTCGGCGTCACCCTGGTGGGCCTGCGCAGCATCGTCCACCGCGGTCAGCTCACCCGCTCCGGCGGCACCCCACGCCAGCCCTGGTACGCCGCCGAAGACGTCGCTGCCCTCGCCGCCAAGCGCGCTGGACGCGCCGTCGCTTGACCGCAGGTCAAGCCGAGTGCAACGATCTCGGTGAACACCTGTGCCCTCAGCCAGCGCTGAGGGCATCGCCATGTCGGGGGGTGCACGTGGCCACCGACCGGTCAGAGCTCACGTCCTACGAGTTCCGCCAGATACGCGCCCGCGTCCTCGCAGGGTCCGACGTGTGCATCGTCTGCGGCCACGGCCATGCCGACGCCGTCGACCACATCCACCCCGTCAGCAAGGGCGGCGCCCGCCTCGACCCCGACAACCTCGCCCCCATCCACGGCGTGGCCGGCTGCCCCGTCTGCCTCCGCCGCTGCAACAACGAGAAGGGCGACCGGCCCTTGGCCGACGTCGTCCAGCTCCACACCAGCGTCGACTGGTTCGCCGGACCGTAGAGGGAGCATCCATGAAGACCATCAACCGCCTGCTGCTGCGCTTCGGCTACGTCCTGGCGCCTGCGCCACCGAGTGCGAAGATGCTGCGCGAGCACGCCAACGTGTCTGAGACACACCACCCCAGCCGCGGCGGCCGCACCGTGGCCTGGCTGCGCGGGATGGCCGACCTCGTGGAGCCGTGACCAGTCCGGTCCAGCAGTCTCCCAAGATTTTTTAGAAATCGGACATACCGCAACCCCGCGCCCCCCTTTTATTTTTCTCCCCCCGGGCCAATAACCCCCGGACGATCTTGGAAGGGGGCGTCATGGGCCCCGTCGAGAAAGCCGTCCGGGACGACGTCGAGCAGCTCGGCGACCTGGCCGGCATCGAGCCGTCCCTGTCCGAGATGGCGTACTCGCTGGCCCGGCGGATCGACGCTGCGGCGACCGGCGAGTGCGACACCTGCGGGGAGGCCGTGGCCGTCGAGGACAAGCTCCTGCCCCAGTTGAACCGCGAGCTACGGCAGACGCTCGCCCAGCTGTTGGAGGGGCGGGCCGCTGACGATGACGACGACCTCGGAGACCTGGGCTCCCCCGACTGAGTTCGCCGAGGACCTGCGGGAGCGGTACGGGCTGGAGTGCCCGCCGCGCTGGGGGACGCCGCGGCATCCGGATCGTCCGTCGCTGGGGCCGAAGCTGTGGAAGGTCATGGCCAAGCTCGGGGCTCCGCCGATGCCGTGGCAGAAGTACGTGTCCGACGTGGCCCTGGAGATCGACCCGGCCACGGGGCTGTTCGCGCACCGTGAGGTGGGCCTGTCGGTGTCCCGGCAGCAGGGCAAGACCGAGCTGTGCCTGGGCGCGCAAGTGCACCGGGCGCTGGCCTGGCCGCGGCAGAACGTGGTCTACGCGGCGCAGACGCGGGGCATGGCCAGGCAACGCTGGGAGGACGAGTTCTGGGAGAAGATCTCAGGCTCGGACCTGGCGAAGCTGGCGCGCATCCGGAAGTCGAACGGCAACGAGGCGATCCTGTGGGGCCGGACCCGCTCGCGGATGGGCATCACGGCGAACACGGAGAAGGCCGGCCACGGCCCGCCCCTCGACCTCGGCTTCATCGACGAGGCGTTCGCGCACGAGGACGACCGCCTCGAGCAGGCGTTCAGCCCGGCCATGCTGACCCGGGCCATGGGGCAGCTGTGGTGGGCGTCCGCCGGCGGCACGACGAAGTCGGTGTGGCTGAACAAGAAGCGGGAGAACGGCCGGGCCCTGATCGAGGCGCTGTTCGCCGCGCTCGCCGAGGACGCCGCCGCGGTCCGGCCGCGGGCTGCGTACTTCGAGTGGTTCGCGCCGGAGGACATGGACCGGGCGGACCCGGCGACGTGGCGGGCGACGCTGCCCGCGCTGGGGCACACGGTGACCGAGGCCATCATCGCGGCCGAGCTGGAGAAGATGGACCCGGCCGAGTTCGACCGGGCCTACCTGAACCGGACGCGGAAGCCGACACCGCCGTCGGACCCGAACGTGCCGAAGGCGAAGTGGCCCGGGCTGGTCGACGCGGCCAGCAAGCCGGTGGCGTCCAGCGTCGCCCTGGCCATCGACGTGTCGCAGGACCGGAAGCGGGCGGCGATCAGCGCGGCCTCGCTGCGGCCGGACGGCAAGGTGCACCTGGAGGTCGTGGCGCACCGGCCCGGCACGGACTGGGTGGTGCCCGCCGTGAAGCGGCTGCACAGGCTGTGGAACCCCGTCGCCGTGGCGGTCGCCTCGTCCGGTGCACCGGCCGGCTCCCTGATCGACGACCTGGTCGCGGCGGGCATCGAGGTGCCCAAGGACAAGGAGCACCCGGCGCGCGGCGACCTGGCCGTCATGCGGGCCGGGGACATCACCGAGGCGTGCGGGCAGATGGCCGACGCCATGAACCAGGGCACGGTGCAGCACCTCGACCAGGTGCCGCTCACGGCCGCCGTGAACGGGGCGCGCACGCGCCGCAACGGTGACGCGTGGACGCTCGATCGCACCAGCTCTCTGGTGGACATCAGCCCGTTGTGCGCCGCCACGTTCGCCCGGTGGGCGCTGCTCATCCGGGGCCCGCACGTGATCGACGACTACGACATCGCGGACTCGTTCGCGTGAGGGGAGGTGGACATGGGCGCCTGGTCCAGGCTCAAGGGCGCGTTCACCCGGGACGCCCAGATCAGCTCCGCCGAGGACGCCCTGACGCAGTCGCGGGAGCGGCGTTCCAGCAGGGTGCACGTCACCAGCGAGACGGCGCTGCGCAACAGCGCGGTGTGGGCGTGCCTGCGGCTGCGGGCCGACCTGATGTCCAGCTTCCCGATCGACGTCTACCGGTACGTCAACGGCATCCAGGTCGAGGTGCCCAAGCCGCCCGTCCTGGTCTCTCCGGGCGGCACCGAGGTCGGCATGAAGGAGTGGATGTACTCCACCGAGTTCGACCTGGACCGGGGCGGCAACTGCTTCGGGATCATCACCGAGCGGTCCGGGGTGATCGGCCCGGACGGCCGTGGCCTGCCCGGCCGGGTCGACCTCGTCGAGCTGGGGTCGGTGTCGGTGCGCGGCAACGGTTCGACGATCACCAAGTTCGTGATCGGCGGCAAGGAGTACGAGCCGTGGGAGGTCTGGCACGAGAAGCAGTACACCGTCGCGGGCTGCCCGCTCGGCCTGTCGCCGGTGGCGTTCGCCGCGTGGACGATCGAGGAAAGCTTGTCCGCGCAGCAGTTCGCCCGCGACTGGTTCGCCGGCGGGGCCGTGCCGCTGGCCGAGCTGAAGAACAACCAGAAGACCGTCGACAAGGACGGCGCCCGGATCGCTCGTGAGCAGTTCCGCGCCGCGGTCGACAGCTCGGGCCTGTTCGTCCACGGCATGGACTGGGAGTACAAGCCGATCCAAGCTGTCGCCTCGCAGTCGAGTTTCCTCGAGGCCCGCCAGTACGGGGCCTCGGACATCGCCCGCTTCTTCGGCGTCCCCGGCGACCTGGTCGACGTGGCCGTGTCGGGCAGCAGCATCACCTACGCCAACATCGGTCAGCGCAACCTCCAGTTCCTGATCATGAATCTGGGGCCGGCCGTCGGCCGCCGCGAGGACGCGTTCAGCCGCAGGCTCGTCTCGGGCCCGCGGTTCGTGAAGCTGAACACCGATGCGCTGCTGCGCATGGACCCCGAGGCCCGGGCCCGCACGATCGGCTCGCAGATCACCAGCCGGATCCTCGCCCCCTCCGAGGCGCGCGCGCTGGAGAACCGGCCGCCGTTCACGGACGACCAGCTCGCCGAGTTCGACCGGCTGTTCGGCTCGCGGTCCGTCCCCGCCCAGCCCACCACCGCCGTACCGGGAGCACCGTCATGACCACACCCACGCTCGCCGCGGCCGCGGCGGAACGAGCCCAGCACATCCGCCAGCGCGCCGACCGCCCCTCGCAGCGGAGGTGCGCCGAGCACGCCGGCGCCCGGGCCACGGTCCGCGCCGCGCTGTCCGGCGTCCAGGTCCGCGAGAGCGGAGACACCGGCGCGCTGGAGTTCGTCGGCCGGGCCTCGGTGTACGAGCAGGCCTACGAGATGTGGGACATGTTCGGCCCGTACACCGAGATCGTCACCGAGGGGGCAGGCTCTGACTCGCTCGCCCGCGCGGACCTCGACGTGCCGCTCGTCCTCGGGCACGACCAGCTGCGGCGCCTGGCCCGCACCACCACCGGCACGCTGTTCCTCACCGAGAGCGCCGACGGCCTGGACGTGCGCGCGCCCGCTCTGGACCCGGCGGACTACGACGTCGCCTACATCGCGCCGAAGCTGCGGTCCGGCCTGGTCGACGAGATGTCCTTCGCGTTCCGCATCGAGTCGGGCCAGTGGTCCCCGGACTACACCGAGTACCGGATCAACCGGTACGACATCCACCGCGGTGACGTCGCGATCGTCGGCTACGGCGCGAACCCCTACACCGGCGCGAGCATGCGGCAGCCCACGGCCGCGCCCACGTCGAGCCGGGCCCGCGCGCTGCTGGAGATCGCGCTCGCCCGCTGACCCTTGATCTTCCCGCCGCCCGGCGGGAGCTACTGCCCTGCGCTCTGCGCGCACGAGTCCACCCGGCGCACTGCCTCGGGTGGCCGTCTGTCTGGACCGGGGCGCCTGGAATCCACACTCAGAGAGGACCGACGAGATGACTCTCGCCGAGCTGATCGCCCAGGCGCGCACCGCGCTGGACACGGCGATCACCGCACGCCAGCAGGAGCAGGACGCGCTGATGGCGCTGCGCTCCGACGACAACCTGACCGAAGAGGCGGTGACCGCGCAGGTCGCCCGCCGCGACTCGGCCGACGCCGAGGTCACCCGCCGCCAGGACGCCCTCGCCGCCCTGGAGGCGGAGCAGGCCCGCGAGGACGAGCTGGCCGCGCTGCAGGCCCGCACCGTCCCGGCGGCCAACCGGGCCCCGGCCTACGACCGGGTCCACCGCGTCGGCCAGGACGAGCGCACCTACCGGCCCGACCAGGACCGGCGCGGCGCCCAGTTCGAGCGCGACGTCGCGGCCGCCTTCATCGGCGACTACGACGCCCAGGCCCGCCTCGCCCGGCACATGCAGGAGGAACGCGTCGAGCGCGGCGACCAGCTCCAGCGCGCGGTCGGCACGGGCGCGTTCGCCGGCCTGGTCGTGCCGCAGTACCTCACCGACATGTACGCCCCTCAGGCGCAGGCGAACCGGCCGTTCGCCGACGCGATGCGCACACACGACCTGCCGCCGCAGGGCATGCAGGTCAACATCTCCCGCGTCACGACCGGCTCGTCCGTCGACCTCCAGTCGGCGGAGAACGCGGCCGTGGCCGAGCAGGACATGGACGACACGAACCTGTCGATCCCGGTGCAGACTGCGGCGGGCCAGCAGACCATCGCCCGGCAGGCCGTCGAGCGCGGTGCCGGCGTCGAGGCCGTCGTCCTCGACGACCTGTTCCGCCGGTACAACACCAACCTCGACAACAAGGTCCTGAACCAGGCCAGCACCGGCCTGACCAACGCGGCCACCGCCGTCGCCTACACCAGTGGTTCGCCGACCGCGACCGCGCTGTACCCGAAGGTCATCGAGGGCCTCGCCGGGGTCGAGGGCGCCATGCTCGACATGGCGTCCGGGGACAACCTCGCGGTGATGCACTCCCGCCGCTGGTACTGGATGCAGAACGCGCTGGGCTCGACCTGGCCGCTGATCACCCAGCCGGGGATCATCGCCCAGACCCTCGGCGCGAACTACGCCACCGCCTACGGGCGCGGCATCCGGGGCGTCCTGCCCAACGGCACGCCGGTCGTCGTCGACAACAACATCGCGACGAACCTCGGCGCGGGCACGAACGAGGACGAGATCTACCTCGTCGACCGGCAGGAGTGCCACCTCTGGGAGGACCCCGACGCCCCGATGTACATCCGGGCGGAGCAGGCCAAGGCCGCCTCGCTGGGTGTCCTGCTGGTGGTCTACGGCTACTTCGCCTACACCCACCAGCGCTACGCCCACGCCCGGAAGGTCGGCGGGACCGGCCTGGTCGCGCCCGTCTTCACCGGCCAGTAGGGGGAGCGGAGATGGCGTGCAACATCGAGAGCTTCGCGTATCCGGCCTGGTGGTCCGGGGCTTCCACCGTGCAGATCAGCTACGTCAGCGGCGGCTCCACCACGGCCAACCGGGCCGACGTGGAGTTCCTGCCGCAGGGCGTTTCCACGGCGGCCGGTCTGCTGGTGCCGTAGTCGAACGTCAAGGACGTCCAGAAGCTCACCTGACCATGCCCGACACGTGGTGCCCGCCCTTCCCCGGGGGCGGGCACCCGCTCAACGCAGGAGCCAAGCAATGACCGAAGACACGATGATCGCTGCCCTTCGCCGTGAGCGGGAAGGGTACGCAGCCCTGGGCCTGGACGACCGCGTCGCCGAGGTCGACGAGCAGCTGCGGCTGCGGGGCGTTCAGCCGCCCGCCGCCGGCAGCGACGTGGCCGCCGGGCCGTCCACCCGCACGACGCCGCCGAAGGGCCGCCGGGTCCGGGGCGCCGAGCAGGCCTGACGTGGCCAACGAGTACGTCACCCTTGAGGAGCTGAAGGCCCAGTTCGACATCCCGGCCGACGACACCAGCCGGGACACGCAGCTGAACCGGGCCCGCGCCGCCGCGTCCCGCAGTATCGACAAGACCACCGGCCGCCGCTTCTGGCTCGACGCGGAGCCGGTGCAGCGGGTGTTCAACCCGCGGGGCCGCATCGTGCGCGAGGACGACGGGGACCTGTTCCTCGTCGACGACATCGGCAACACCGACGGCCTGGTCGTCGAGACCGGGTCGGGCTCGTCGTGGTCGGCGGTCACCGCCTACGAGACGAGCCCCGACAACGCGCTGGCCGACGGCCGGCCCGTCACCGGGCTGTTCCGCTCGCTCGGCACGTGGGGCCCGTCGACGGGACGCCTGAGGATCACTGCCCGCTTCGGCTGGCCGGCGGTCCCGGACGATATCCACGAAGCCGCGCTCATCCAGGCCTCCCGCCTCTTCAAGCGGAAGGACTCCCCGGAGGGCATCATCGGCTCGGCCGAGTGGGGCGTGCGCAACCTGTCCCGCCGGGACCCCGACGTGTGGGCGCTGATCGAGCCGTACATCATCCCCGGGTTCTGAGAGGAGGCAGCGTGCAGATCTCCGCCATCCGTGAGGCGATCGCCGACGCGGCCCGCGCTGTTGTCCTGCCCGAAGGCGTCGGCAGGCTCACCTGCTCCGGCTACGTGCCGGACGCCGTGACCGCGCCGCACTTCTTCGTGGCCGAGTACGAGCAGGTCTTCGACCGGGCCATGAGCCGAGGCCTGGACGAACTGACCTTCACCAGCCGTGTCCTGGTGGGCAGGGCTGACGACCGGGCCGCTCAGCGGATCCTCGACGCGATGCTGTCCGGCTCGGGCCCGGCCTCGCTGAAGCAGACGATCGAACTCGCGCGAGGGGCGCCCGGCGAGTACGCCCTGGGCGGCCTGGCCCACGACCTGCACGTGATGCGCGTGCAGGGCTACCGCTGGTACGAGCACGCCGGCACCACCTACGTCGGCGCCGAACTGATGATCAAGGTCATCGGAGAGGGGAACGCATGAGGATCCGCATGCTGACCGAGCAGCCGGAAGGTGCCGTCCTGAACGGCGAGCCCTGGCCCGCCGTGGGCGAGGAGGCCGACGTGCCGACCGCCCAGGCCGCGCACCTGGTCGCCTCCGGCGTCGCCGAGGAATTCACCGCCTACGACGACCAGGCGCTCGCCGAGGAGCGGGCGCCGGCCGCGCCGCGCCGCCGCAGGGCGGCCAACCCCGAGGGTGAGGCGACGTGAGCAAGACCGTCCTGCTCAACGTCCGCACGTTCGCCGCGGGCGTCGACCTCACCGGGAACTCCAACAAGATCGAGCTGTCCGCCGAGGTCGAGGACAAGGACAGCACGAACTACGCCAGCCAGGGCTGGAAGGAAGTCCTCGGCGGACTCGGCTCGGCCGAGCTGTCCGGCGAAGGCCAGTGGGAGGCGGGCGACCCGGGCAAGGTCGACGACGCGTCCTGGGCGCATCTCGGCACGGTCATCCCCTGGTCCGTCAGCGCGAACAACGGCGCGGCCGTCGGGGACCTGGCGTACTTCATGGCGGCGCTGCGCTCGGACTACAAGCTGTTCGACGCGGTCGGCGAAGTCGCCCCCTGGTCCGGCACCGCGAAGAGCAGCTGGCCTCTGGTGCGGGGGCAGTTCGCCCACCCGCCCGGCACCGCCCGTACTGCGACCGGCACGGGCACCGCCCTCAACCTCGGCGCGGTCGCCGCCGGCAAGCGGCTGTATGCCGCGCTGCACGTCTTGTCCGTGGCCGGTACGACGCCGTCGCTGACGGCCCGCGTTGAGTCGGCGCCGGACAACACCTTCGCCGCGCCGACGACGCGGGCGACGTTCACCGCGGCGACGGCCGCCGGCGGACAGGTCGCGCGCACCGACGGCACCGCGATCACCGACAGCTGGTGGCGGATCGCCTGGACGATCGCCGGCACCACGCCGTCGTTCCTGTTCGTCGCCTCCCTCGGCATCCGCTAGCCCGCCCCCTACCGTCCCGCACCCGGCCCGTACCGGGGCCGTTCGCCTGCCCTGAAAGGGGACCCGTGCCATGCCCAAGATGGTTCTGCTCGCCCAGTACCTGAGCATCAACGCCACCGTCCTGAACGAGTTCACCAAGAAGGCGGAGATCTCCGTCGAGGTGGAGGACAAGGACGTCACCACCTACGCCAGCCTCGGCTGGAAGGAAGTCATCGGCGGCCTGAAGTCCGGTGAGCTGGGGTGTGAGTTCCTCCAGGACTTCGCCGCCACCAAGCTCGACTCGCTCATGTGGCCGCTGCTGGGAACGGTCGTGCCGTTCGAGGTGCGCGCCGACCAGGGCGCGGTGAGCGCCTCGAACCCGAAGTACTCGGGCAGCATCCTGATCAACGGCTGGAGCCCGATCACCGGGTCGGTTGGCGACGAGGCCACCGTGTCGGTGGGGTTCCCCACCTCCGGGGCCGTGACCCGGGCCACCACGTAAGGCGATGGCGGACACGTCCCGGCTGGGCCTGGAGCTGACTCCGCAGAACCTGCGGGAGATCTCCAACGCGCTCAAGGCCGAGGAAGACGGCAAGCAGCTCCGCAAGGAGCTGACGAAGAACATGCGCGAGGCGCTCAAGCCGGGGGCCGCCAGCGCCAAGAGCGCCATCATGTCGATGGCCTCGGCCACGCCGCACGGCGGCCCGGCGCTCAAGTCCTCCATCGCACGGAAGATCCGGCCCGAGGTCCGCATCACCGGCAAGTTCCCCGGCGCCAAGATCAAGGCGTTCAAGACGCCCAACCTGCGCGGCTTCGCCAACGCGCCCAAGCGCACCAACCGCGCCTCCGGCTGGCGGCACCCGGTCTACGGCAACCGCGAGGTGTGGGCCCAGCAGACCGGCAAGGCCAAGTGGTTCGACCGCGCCTTCGAGGGCCAGGACGGCCACTACCGGCGGGCCGTCCAGTTCGCCCTGGCGGACATGGTCAACCGCATCGCATCCCGATCCGACTGAACGAAGAGGCCAGCGTGAAGGTCACCTACACCCCCGAAGACGGCGACGAGCAGGTCTTCGACTACAACCCGAACAAGCTGATGTCGGCCGAGCGGGAGGCGCTGGAGAAGCGCACCGGCCGGTCCTTCAACGAGTTCGCGATGGGCGTCCTGAAGGGCAACGCGCTGTGCCGCCGGGCCCTGCTGCACGTCCTGCTCAAGCGGCAGCACCCCACCATCGCGTTCGACGACGTCGACTTCTGCTGGGACGAACTCACCGTCGAGATGACCAAGGGTGAGATCACCCTCGCGGTGGAGCGGCTGCGGGAGAAGAACGGCGACGAGGACATGATCGAGGCCATGCTCAAGGCCTACGACGAGGCGCCGGACGACGAGGGAAAAGCCCGGCTGCCGTTCGCCGTCTGAGCCATCTCGGCAACGCCGCGCACCTGCTGCACATGACGCCCCGGGACTGGGACCTGCTGACCGTCGAGGAGGCGGACCACCTCCTGGACTGGCTGGACAGCTACCTCGCGCATCTGGAGAAGGCCCGCCAGAACCAGCGGTGACCCGCACAGAAAGGGGGCGTCATGTCGGACACCAGTCTCGTCTTCGCTCTGTCCACCAGGGACGACACCGCCGGCGGGATGCGGTCGGCCCGCCAGACGGTCAACTCCGAGACGGAGGGCATGGCCGACGACGTCGCCGCCAACGGCTCGAAGATGGGCACGGCCCTGGCGGCGGCCGGGGCGGCGGCCGGCGCGCTGGCGGGGGCCGCGCTCATGTCGACGCTCGCGCAGGCGATGGACGTGTCCGAGGCGACCACCCGCCTCGAGGCCCAGCTCGCCAACACCACGGCCGACGTAGGCGCGGCCACCTCCGCCATGAAGAACGTGTTCACCGCCGGGTGGGGGGAGTCGGCCACCGAGGTCGGCGACGCCATCAAGTCCGTGACCTTGAACATGGACGAGTTCACCGGGAACCAGCAGGGCCTGGAGGACATGACCACGAAGGCCCTCGGCCTGGCGAAGGTCTTCGACCAGGACCTGAACAAGGTCACTGCGGCTGCCGGGCAGATGGTCAAGACCGGCATGGCGGCCGACTTCGACGAGGCGATGGACCTCATCTCTGCGGGTCTGGGCAGCACCGCCAACAAGTCGGACGACCTGCTCGACACGTTCAACGAGTACCCCACTCAGTTCCGCCGCCTGGGGCTGGACGGCAAGACCGCCATGGGGCTGATCAGCCAGGGCCTGGAGAAGGGTGCCCGAGACGCCGACTCCGTCGCGGACGCCATCGGTATCTTCGGCGAGATGGCCCTGGCCGGCGGCGACAAGGTGAACCAGGCCTTCGCCTCGATCGGCCTGAACGGCGAGGACATCGGCCGCAAGATGCGGGCCGGCGGCGACCAGGCCACCCAGGCGCTGCAGGACACCATGGACGCGCTACGCGGTACCGACGACGCGACCGTCCGCCTCGGCGCCGCGCAGACCCTGTTCGGGGACCTGGCCAACACCCAGGCCGACGCCCTGTATGCGCTGGACCCGGCGTCGGCCGCCGCGGCCGGCGGCTTCGACGAGGTGGCCGGGGCCGCCGACAAGGTCGTCGACAAGCTGGAGAAGTCCCCGGCGATGCGGATGGAGGCCTTCAAGCGGGGCGTCCAGCAGAACGTCATCGACTTCCTCGGCGGCACCGTGCTCCCGGCGGTCGCCGACTTCAAGACCAAGTTCCAGACCGAGTTCGCCAGCGTCTGGACCGAGGCCGGGCTGGGCGGCACCGACGGCATCGACCGCGTGCTGGACTTCGTCGTCATCCTCGGCCAGCGCCTCGGCCAGAAACTCGTCACCGACCTCGTACCGAAGGCCATCGAGGGGATGCAGACGGCGGGCCAGCGCGTGGCGGACTGGGCCATGGCCAACCCGACGGAAGTCCTCAAGACGGCCGCGATCGCGGGGGCCATCCTCATGGCGCTCGTCGCACTCCCGGCCCTCGTCGCCGTGGGCATCAGCGCACTCGCCATCTCCCTGATGGTGGGTTTCGTCTCCTCCATGATCGAAGCGCTGACGGCCAACGTGCCCCGCTGGTGGGCGTCCTTCACCGGCTGGGTGTCGCAGAAGGCGGGCCAGGCCGGCGCCGTGCTGTCCACGCTGGGCAGCGCGATCGGCGCCTGGTTCTCCCGACTGTGGTCCACCTACATCGCGGGCCCGGTCAGCGGCGCGTGGGCGTCCTTCATCGGCGGGGTCGCCGCGCTGCCCTCCCGTGCCGGCGCCGCCCTGGGCAACCTCGCGGGCGTCGTCAGGAGCCGGGCCAGCACCGCGTTCCAGTCGATGAAGGACGCCGCCGTGCAGCGCGCGCAGTCGATGATCGACTGGGTGCGCGGCCTGCCCTCCCGCGTCACCGGCGCGCTCGGCAACCTCGGCCGCCTGCTGTGGAACTCCGGTGCCGCGCTGATCAACGGGTTCATCAACGGCATCATGTCCAGGATCGGCAGCGTCCGCGACGCGGCCAGCAGCGTGGTGTCCGCGGCCCGGGACTTCTTCCCCTTCAGCCCTGCCAAGGAAGGCCCGTTCTCCGGCACCGGCTACACCACGTACTCCGGCGAGGCCCTCATCCAGGACTTCCAGGGCGGCATCAGCAGCCAGATCCCCGCCCTGCAGTCCCTCTTGGCCGGCCTCCCCGGCGTCGCCCCGCAGTCCGTGCAGCCCGCCCCGCTCACGGCGGGCATGGCGCCCGCCCTCGCCGCCGCCGGCGGCCCGGCCCGCGTCGTCGTCGACGTGCGCGGCGCCGACGAGGAATGGAAGCGACTGCTCCGCAAGATGATCCGCGTCGACGGACGCGGCAGCGCCGACGGCCTCGTCGGCCGACGATAGGAAGGAGCCCCGGGGTGGCGTTCCCCCAGACCCCGCTCGACATCCAGGCGGACCTCAAGATCGACGGCGTGTGGCAGCCCGTCACCGCGGACGTCTACACCCGCGACCTGCTGACGATCGTGCGCGGCCGCCCCGACGAGGGCGCCCGCACCGACCCCGGCAAGTGCAAGCTCACCTTCAACAACGGGACCAGCCGCGTCGCGCCGGGCGTCTCCGGCCGCTACAGCCAGGGCAACCCGCTCTCCGACCTGTACGGGAAGATCGGCCGCAACACCCCCGTGCGGGTGCACCTGCCGGCGGCCGAGGCGCACCTGGAGCTCGACGGCGATGCGACCGGCACCGTCTCCACCCCGGACACCGCCGTCCTCGACATCACCGGCGACATCGACGTGCGCGCCGAGTTCGACGCCGACATGACCGACACCGCCCTGAGTCAGGCCATCATCGGCAAGTGGGGGCCGACCGTCGCCGAACGGTCCTGGATGCTGCGCGTCTTCAGCGGCAACATCTACCTCAGCTGGGTCGACGCCGGCGGCTCCGCCCAGTTCGCGTTCCTGAGCGTGGTTGCTTACGGCGGCCGTGCCCTGCGCGTCACGCTCGACGTCGACAACGGCGCGGGCGGCCTGACCCTGCGCTGGTACCAGGCCGACTCCCTGGACGGCCCGTGGGAGCAGATCGGCGGCGACGTCGTCGGCTCGTTCACGACCAGCATCCAGGCCACCAGCAGTCCGCTGTACATCGGCCCCACCGACGCCACCACCACCCCGCCGAGGAAGCCGTTCGTCGGCACCGGCACCCGCTTCCAGGTCCGCTCCGGGATCGACGGCACGATCGTCGCCAACGCGGACTTCCGCGCCCTGGCCGACGGCGCCACCTCCTTCGTCGACAGCGCGGGCCGGACCTGGACCGTCAACGGCACCGCCAAGGTACGCAAGCGCGAGGACCGGTTCGTCGGGGAGATCTCCGCCTGGCCGCCGCGCTGGGACGTCTCCGGCCTCGACCGCTGGGTGCCCGTCGAAGCGTCCGGGGTGCTGCGCCGCTACGGCCGCGCGACCGCCCCGCTCGCCTCGACGCTGCGCCGCCGCATCCCGTCCGGGAACCCGACCGCCTACTGGCCGATGGAGGAAGGCTCCGGCGCCACCCAGGCCTACAGCCCCCTCGCCAAGGTGGCGCCCATGGTCGTGAGCGGGGTGACGTTCGCCGGCGTCGACACCCTGCCCGGATCCGAGGCGCTGCCCACCCTCGGCTCGGCGTCCACCCTGCGCGGCACCGTGCCGAGCGGGACGACGACCGGCTGGCACGTCGAGATGGTCTACCGGCTGGAGAAGCTGCCCGCCACCCAGCAGCAGATCGCCCGCGTCCGCGTCACCGGCTCGGCCATGACGTACTGCAACGTCCTCGTCGGCACCGGCGGCATCCGCATCGAGGCCCGCGACTCCGACGACACCGTGCTCGGGTTCGCCAACTACGCCGACGCCGACGCCCTCGCCGCTTTCGTCGGCCCCTGGAACCGCCTCCAGATCTACACCTCGGTATCGGGCGGCACGACGTTCCTGCACGCGTCGTGGCGGCGCACGGACGGGCTGGCCTCGTACTGGTTCGCCCGCACCTCCTACGCCGGCACGCCCGGCCGCGCCGCCCAGGTCCTCGGCATCTGGGGCCCGGACTTCCAGGGCATGGGCCTCGGGCACGTCGCCGTGTGGAACGGGGTAACCGCCTCGCTCACCTCGCCCTACCCGTCGGCCGTCACCACCTTCGAGTCTGCGGATGACGGCTTCCTCGGCGAGTACGCCGGGACGCGGCTGCTGCGCCTGGCCAGCGAGGAGAACATCCCGCTGTCCGTGCGCGGCCTCGTCATCGGGCAGGAGGCGATGGGCGCGCAGCGCCCCGCCCAGCTGCTCGAGCTCCTCGGCCAGGCCGCCGACTCCGACGGCGGCATCCTGATGGAGCACCGCGCCCGGCCGGCCCTGCGCTACCGCGGCCGCGCCACGATGTACAACCAGGCCCCGGCCCTCACCCTGAACTACGCGGCCGGCGGCGAGGTCGCCCCGCCGCTGGAACCGCTCGACGACGACGCCGACGTGGTCAACGACGTCACCGTGCAGCGCATCGACGGCAGCGCCGGGCGCGCGGTCCTCGAGGACGGGCCGCTCTCCGTGCAGGCACCGCCGGACGGGGTCGGCCTGTACGACAGCAGCATCCAGCGCTCCCTCGCCCGCGACGACCAGGCGCAGCCGATCGCCGCCTGGATGCTGCACCTGGGCACCTGGGACGCACCCCGCTACCCGGTCGTCCACGTCAACCTGGCCGCCGCCCCGCACCTGATCCCGGCCGTGCTGCGGGTCGACCAGGGCGACCTGATCCGCATCACCAACCCGCCGCCGTGGCTGCCGCCCGGCGACATCAACCTGATCGTCCAGGGCTACACCGAGTCCTTCGACCAGTACGCGTGGGACGTCTTCTTCACCTGCACCCCAGCCGACCCCTGGACCACGGCCGAGCTGGCCGTCGTCGAGGACTTCGAGGACACCACCTACGAGGCGGCGTGGACGAACGGCGGCACCCTGCCGTGGGCACGCTCGACGGCGCAGGCGCACACCGGTTCCTGGTCGCTGAAGTCAGGGGCGATCACCAACAACCAGACGAGCGACGCAGTGTTCGCTGTCCCGGCCGGGAAGACCGAGCTCAGGTTCTGGTACTGGACGAGCAGCGAGGCGGCCGGGGCGGGCTTCGAAGGCGACCGGCTGCTGGTCCTCGTCGACGGCGTCCAGGTGCTGCGCGCCCAGGGCACCACCCCGTGGACGCAGGCCACTGTCGACGTCACCGGCAAGAGCAGCGTGACCTTCCGCTACGTCAAGGACAACTCGACGGCGGTCGGCGCTGACGCGGTCCACATCGACAACCTCAGCTTCACCGGGCGCGGCCCGACCCGCGTGGACACCGACGGCTCCGTGCTCACCGCCGGCATCTCGGCGACCGCCACCTCGGTCTCCGTCACGACCACGACCGGACCGGTGTGGACACAGAACCCGGCCGAGTTCCCCCTCACCGTCCGGGTGGGAGGCGAGGTCATGACCGTCACCGGCATCACCGGCGCCGCCAGCCCGCAGACCTTCACGGTCATCCGGTCGGTCAACGGCATCGTCAAGAGCCACACCGCCGGCACGGACGTGCGCCTCGCCCACCCCGCCCACCTGGCTCTCTGAAGGGAGAACCCGCATGGCCTTCCTCGCAGGAGAGCGGCTCACCGCCGGACGCGCCAACCGGCTGCAGCCGCGGACGTACCCCATCGCGATCGGCACGGGCACCGTCCCCGCCTCGTCCACCAACGTGGACGTCTCCGGCGCCACCATCACCCTGACCACCGAGGCGGCCGGCGCCACCTTCAAGGCGTGGGCGGTGTGGGACTTCAACTCGCTGGGGGCGTCGGCCGGGTCCTCGACGGGCCGTCTCGTGGTCGACGGCGCCAACCAGCTGCCGCTCGCCGTGTTCCGCCAGGACGCCTCCGCGGATCGTGGCACGCACGCCCAGAGCTACGTCGGGACCCTCGCCGCAGCGGGCAGCCACACCTTCAAGTTGATCGCGAGCACGTCCACGAACACGGAGTGTCTGGGCAGCAACTGCAGCCTCGTCGTCGAGATCACCGAGGTGGCCTGACCGGCCATTCCACCGCCTGACCCCACCCACACCTCACCGCCCTGAGCCAGATGGCCAGGGCGTTTCTCATGCCCACAGGGAGGGCCCCGTGCCGAGATCCGGACCGCAGTACTACCCCGCCGCCAGCCAGACGTACTGGTACGAGGACAACTACGAGGCCACGGCAATGGAGATCAATGCCGCATGCCTGCACACCACCGAGGGCACGACCATCCCGACCTACGCCGACAGCCAGGGCAGGAAGGGCGCCTCCGCCCCGAACCTGACCGCGGTCCCGGATTTCGGCGCGAAGCGGCTGCGCTGGCACCAGCACTTCCGTATCGACTCCTCAGCGCGGGCCCTGGCCAACCGGTACGGGGGCGTCGAGACCAACACCCTCAACGTCGCCCAGGCCGAGCTCGTCGGTACCTGCGACCCGGCCACCCACGCCAAGTGGACCAAGGCCGGCATCCAGCACATCTACTGGCCCGAGGCCCCCGACTGGGCCCTGCGGGACGTGGCCGAGTTCCTGGCCTGGCTACACAGCGAGCACGGTGTCCCGCTGTCAGGCCCGGCCCGCTGGCCGGCCTACCCCTCTTCCTACTCCAACGGGGCCGGGCAGCGCATGACCAGCGCGCAGTGGTCGAGCTTCAAGGGCGTGTGCGGGCACATGCATGTCCCGGAGAACGACCACGGCGACCCGGGCGCCATCGACTTCGACGAGCTGCTGGCCCTCGCGCGGGCCGCGCTCAACCTGCCCACCCCGCCCAAGACGACGCCCCCTCCCGCAACACCCGTCCCGGCGTTCCCCGGCCGGAAGTACTTCGCGCTGGGGCAGTCCAACAAGTACGTCACCCAGCTGGGCAAGCAGCTGGTCAAGCGCGGCTACGGCCGCTACTACTCTGTCGGCCCCGGACCGAAGTGGTCGGAGTCCGACCGGCGCGCCGTCGCCGCCTTCCAGCGCGCCCAGAAGTGGACCGGGGCGGACGCCGACGGCTACCCCGGCCCCGAGACCTGGCGGCGACTCTTCGCCTGACCGGCGCCCGCCCCTGATCCACCCATCGAGAGGAACCGATCCGCCATGAGAATCTCCAGCATCGCCAAGAGCCTCGTCGCCGGCGCTGCCGCGGGCGCGACCGCCGCCGTCACCGCCGTCCAGGACAGCGTGCTCACCACCGGCGAGGGCGTCACCATCGCGCTCGCCGTCCTCGGCGCCTGGGGCATCACCTACGCCGTGCCCAACCGGCCGAAGACGGACGCCTGATGCGGGGCGCGGCGGCGGCCCGGCGGTTCTCCCACCGCCGCGCCTTCCTCGTCACCGTCGGCCTGGGCTGGGCCGGGTACGGCGGCCTCGGCATCGTCGGCCAGCCCCGGTACGGCACGGCCCGCGGGCTGGCCGAGCTGACCAAGCACGTGCCCGGCGGGCTGAACACCCTCGGCTGGATGTGGGTGGTGTGCGGTCTGACCGCCGCCATGGCGGGGCTGCTCGTGCGCTGCCCTCGGGTGCAGGCACTCGGCTACGTGGCGCTCGCCGTCCCGGCCGCGTTGTGGGCTGGGGTGTTCTCGGCGGCCGCCGCCTCGACGTACCCGCCGGCCGTCGGCTCCGCTTGCGGGTGGGGGGCGTTCACCATCGGCGTCGTGCTGGTGTCCGGCATGGACGACCCGCTGCCGCCGCACCTGAGAAAGAGGATCCGCTGATGGACGTTGGGGCACTGGTGGGGGGTGGCGTCGCACTGATCGTCGGCGTACTGACGTGGGGGCAGAGCAGGGCGACGAACCGGCGCTCGGACTTCATGGCGATCACCGAGCGGCTGGACCGGGAGGTGAAGGAGGAGCGCACCCAGCGCAAGCTGCTGACTCGCGCGTACCTCGACCTGCACCGGTGGGCCCGGCGGGTCGGCCCGGACACTCCGGCCGGCCCGGCGCCCGAACCGCCGGCGGAACTCGACCTCACCCCCTGGCACCTGTGACTGCGGCCCCGCTCTCCTTCGGGAGGGCGGGGCCGCTTCGTCATGTCCGGGGTCAGGCGCCCGGCGGCTGGTCGGCGACGAAGCTGCCCATGCCCGGCGTGGTGACGAGGAGGCCCTCCTCGCGGAGCGCGGCCGTGGCCTTGCGCACGGTGCCGCGGGCGACGCCGAACTCCGCCTCGAGCTGCACCTCGGAGACGAGGGCGCGCGGTGCCAGTTCGCCGGTGGCGATGCGCTCGCGCAGTACGTCGGCGATCTGTTCCCACTTGGGCCGGGTCGGGTCGTAGTCGATCACCCGTCCGACTCTAGATATGCGGACGTAACAGGGCATAGATATCTACATCCATACCTAGGCATGGACAGGGGTGTACAGGGGTCCCTACCGTGGGTCACGTAACTGACCCCCGCGGCCGCGCGAACGGCCCGGGGGCTTGGCCGACTGGTTGGAGTCGACATGCACGAGACTACGCAGGCCCAGGCCGGGGACAACACCCCCCGCGCATTCGGCTGGTGCTCATGGCACAGCGGGTACGCCGAGGGGATCCGGCTCATCAACTTCCAGGAGCAGGGCTCGGGGCCCGGCGGCGGGGCGTTCGCCTGCGGCCCCTGCATCGAGACGCACGGACTCATCCCCTTCGCGGACCAGCCGTGCACCCCGGCTTCGTGAACGCCTTGGAGGTGCTGCCCGTACCGAAGGCGGCCGACCTCCCTCCGGCACGGGTCGAGGGGAAGCGATGCGTGTGGTGCGGCAAGGCCGCAGAGACCGCCATCGGTGCGCGCCTCAGCGTGATCGGCGGGGAGCTCCACCGGTGGCAGCCGATCGGATGCCGCCCCTGCATCCGGCGTGAGGCTGGCCGGGTGTACGGCATCCACGTCAGGGTGTGCGCGCGCTGCTCGCACCGCGACTACTGCCCGGAGGGCAAGGCCCTGTATGACCTGTCGCAGCCCAAGCGGCAGGCCGACTGACCCCCCGCCCGCCCCGCACCCCGTGCCGTCGGGGCGGGCGGGATCTGTGGCCCCGGCTGGCGCACCGTCGCCGACCGGGGCCGCTTTATGTCTGGCCGTTGCGCCGACTGGGTGGTGCGCGGGACAATGGATAGGCCCAGCTCAGGCGCCCCGCGGGAAGCCCGGATTGCGTGAGCGATGCGTGAGCGGAGGTCCCGCAGGGGGCTGGATTGGTCGGAGTGAACCGGACTCCCGGAGCACTCCGACCAGGGATCTTCGGACTAGCCAGAGTCCTCCGGAGTGAGCCAGAGTGAAACCTCAGGACTTGTAAAGCGAAGGTCGTCGGTTCGAGTCCGACAGGGGGCTCCGTTTCCTCCTGCCGTCGACGGAATCCGAAGGAGACACCGGCCGCTCGGGCGGGTTAGCGTCCGGCCATGAGCAGCGGTGTCGTGAACGGCGGGATCTCCTACTGGTACGCGGACGACGGCCTCCCCGCGGTGCGGGAGCCGCTCTCCGGTGACGCCTCCGCGGACGTCGTGATCGTCGGCGGCGGCTACACGGGCCTGTGGACCGCGTACTACCTGAAGAAGGCCGCGCCCTTCCTGCGGATCACCCTCCTGGAACAGCGGTTCTGCGGGTACGGCGCCTCCGGGCGCAACGGCGGCTGGCTCTACAACGGCATCGCGGGCCGCGACCGGTACGCGAAGCTGCACGGCCGGGACGCCGCCGTACGCCTGCAGCGGGCGATGAACGACACCGTCGCCGAGGTGGTCCGGGTGGCCCGCGACGAGTCGATCGACGCCGACGTGCATCGCGGCGGGGTCCTCGAAGTGGCCCGCACGCCCGCCCAGCTCGCGCGGCTGAAGGCCTTCCACGCACACGAGCTGGCGTACGGCGAACAGGACCGTGAGCTGTACGGCGCCCGGGAGACCGCCGCGCGGATCCGGGTGGCCGGCGCGGTCGGCTCCACGTGGACCCCGCACGGGGCGCGGGTGCACCCGGTGAAGCTGGTGAAGGGGCTGGCGGCGGCCGTCGAGGCGCTGGGCGTCGTGGTGCACGAGTCGACGCCGGTCACCGAGATCCGGGCGGGGCGCGCGGTGACGCCGTACGGGACCGTGCGGGCGCCGTACGTGCTGCGGTGCACCGAGGGCTTCACGGCCTCGCTGAAGGGACAGCGGCGGACCTGGCTGCCCATGAACTCCTCGATGATCGCCACCGAGCCGCTGACCGACGAGCAGTGGGCGGCGCTCGGCTGGGACGGCCGGGAGACGCTGGGCGACATGGCGCACGCCTACATGTACGCCCAGCGCACCGCCGACGGACGGATCGCGCTGGGCGGGCGCGGGGTGCCGTACCGCTTCGGGTCCAGGACCGACCACGACGGGCGGACGCAGGAGGCGACCGTCGAGGCGCTGCGCGAGATCCTCGTCGCGTTCTTCCCCGCGCTGGCCGGGGTACGGGTCGCGCACGCCTGGTCGGGGGTGCTCGGCGTGCCGCGGGACTGGTGCGCGACGGTCACCCTGGACCGTTCGACGGGCCTCGGCTGGGCGGGCGGGTACGTCGGCTCGGGCGTCGCCACCGCCAACCTCGCCGGGCGCACGCTGTGCGACCTCGTCCGGCTGGACTCCGGACAGGCCGGGCGGACGGACCTGACGGAGCTGCCGTGGGTCGGCCACAGGGTCCGCCGGTGGGAGCCGGAGCCCCTGCGCTGGCTGGGCGTGCAGGGCATGTACGCCACCTACCGGGCGGCGGACCGCCGGGAGACGGAGACCCACAGCGCCGGGTCGTCACGGCTGGCGCGGATGGCGGACCGGGTGGCGGGGCGGCACTGAGCCGGACCGCCGGGCGGCTCCGTCGTGTCGGGGACCGGACCGGCCGGGGGCGAGCAGGGCGCCGGTCGGGGCGTTCGCGCCGGTCGGCGGGGATTGTCAGTGGTGGGGTGCAGCATGGGGGCATGGCGAGGACGGGTGCGGGCGTCGGGAGCAGGGCGGGGACGGGCGGTGCCGGCCGGGTGAAGGCCGCGCGGCGGCCGGAGGTGCGGCTGCCGCCCCTCGAGCCGTACGACAGCGGAGGGCTGGAACCCGACGGGGACTACGACGGGCTGGAGTTTTGCGAGTCGGATCTCTCCGGGCAGGACGGCGGGGGCGCCCGCTTCATGGACTGCGCGCTGTCGGCCTGCGTGCTGGACGGGACGCGTCTGCACCACGCCCGCCTGCTCGACTCGGTCCTCACCGGCATCCGCGGCGTCGGCACCGACCTGGCCGAGGTGACCCTGCGCGACGTCGAGCTGGTCGACGCCCGCCTGGGCGGGACGCAGATGCACGGTGCGGTGCTGGAACGGGTGCTGATCCGCGGCGGCAAGATCGACTTTCTGAATCTGCGTCAGGCCCGGCTGCGGGACGTCGTCTTCCAGGGCTGCGTGCTGATCGAGCCGGACTTCGCGGGCGCCCGCCTGGAGCGCGTGGAGTTCGTGGACTGCGCTCTGAAGGCGGCCGACTTCACGGCGGCGACCCTGAGGGACACCGACCTGCGCGGTGCGACGGAGCTGGGCATCGCGGGCGGCCTGGACCGGCTGTCCGGTGCGGTGATCAGCACGGGTCAACTCCTGGATCTCGCGCCGGTGCTGGCGGCGGAGCTGGGGATCAGGGTGGAGGACTGAGGCGGGTGGGGACGTTCTCCGGAAACGTGCTGGTGGCACGGCCTTTCGAGGAGGCGGTGCCGCTGCCGGCCGGGGAGGGCCTGTCGGGGTACGCGCTGCCGGCGGGTCAGGGGCACACCGTGGTCCACCCGGACCCGGACACCTCGTCGGTCGACGCCGCGGGAGGACTGAGCAAGCTGCTCGGGGCACCGGTGCCGGGGACGTACGTGTTCGACCCGGACGTCCTCGTGATGCTTGTTCACGGGGACGGTGCGCTCCGGCTCCACCACGACTCCTGTCCCGGCTGCTTCGACGGGCCGGAGACCGGCGAGAACGGAAACCCGCTGACCCCCGTCGACGACTTCGAGTTCCCGGCACCGGAGGGCGTCGACCCGCAGGCCTTCCTGCCTCTGGCGGCCGGCCCCGTGGACCGCGCGGCACCGGAGTCCGCGCTGCGCGGCATACCGCTGGACCCCGACGACGGGGACGACGGGCGTTACGCGGACGGGCGTTACGCATTCGCCGAGGCGCAGCACTACGACGTGATGGTCTGCCCGCGGCTCGATGCGAGTCGTTCGACCACGGGGTTCAGCCACCTGGCCGGGGGAGATCTGCCGCACGGCACGTCGGCGGGGGATCCGGTGACGCTCGGCGGGGCGGCGCGGCCGACGCCGGTCGGGTGAAGAGGGGGGCGCGGCCGGGGTGCGGTTCGGGCGGCCGGTTCGGGGCCCGGTCGGGTCGACGTGAGTACTTCTCAGCCCAGTCGGGGGAAGCGGGCCTGGAGGGTCCAGATCGCCGGGTTCTCGTCCAGGTCGTCGTGGAGGTCGACCAGGTCCGCGATCAGGTCGTGCAGGAAGTCGCGTGCCTCGCGGCGCAGTTCGGTGTGGGAGAAGGTCAGCGGTGGTTCCTCGGCCGGCATCCAGTCGGCCTCGATGTCGACCCAGCCGAAGCGGCGCTCGAAGAGCATGCGGTCGGTCGACTCGGTGAAGTCCAGCTCCGCGTGCTGGGGGCGGGAGGCGCGGGAGCCCCTGGGGTCCCGGTCGAGCTGCTCCACGATGTCGCACAGCGCCCACGCGAAGTCGAGCACCGGTACCCATCCCCAGGCCGTGGAGATCTCCCGGTCCGCCTTGGTGTCGGCCAGGTAGACGTCCCCGCAGAACAGGTCGTGCCGCAGCGCGTGGACGTCCGCGCGGCGGTAGTCGGTCTGCGGGGGGTCGGGGAAGCGGTTGGAGAGGGCGTAGCCGATGTCGAGCACGTAGGTGATGGTGTCACGGCTCCGAAGGGGCGGGTGCCCCTGAGATTCCCGGCACATCCCGCTCCGCGCGGTCCTGCGATCCCGGGCCTTTCCCGGTCCGCGCGGTCCCGCGATCCCGGGCCTTTCCCGGTCCGCGCGGTCCCGCGATCCCTGACATGTCCTGATCCGCGCCCGCCTAGGATCGCTCACATGTCCCGATCCGCGCGCCTTGTCAGGACCGTCGCCGTGGCCGCCGTCTGGGGTCTCGCCCTGCCCCTCGCCCTCTCCGGGTGCGACGGGAGCGGGCCGGACGACGCCGGCGGCGCGGGGGTCGGCGACCCGTACTTCCCGAAGGCGGGCAACGGCGGCTACGACGTCCGTCACTACGGCCTCGACCTCGCCTACGACCCCGCCGGGCGCCGTCTGTCCGGCACCGCCCGCCTCACCGCCCGCGCCACCGAGCCCCTCTCCGCCTTCGACCTCGACCTGACGGGCATGACGGTCGAGGAGGTCACCGTCGAGGGCCGGGAGGCGTCCTTCGACCGCGACGGACAGGAGCTGACCGTCCGCCCCGAGGACCGCCTCGGCAAGGGCGAGACCTTCGAGGTCACCGTGCGCTACGCCGGCCGCCCCGAGACGATCACCGACCCGGACGGCTCGCAGGAGGGCTGGCTGCGGACCGCCGACGGTGCGCTGGCGCTCGGCGAACCGACCGGTTCCATGGCCTGGTTCCCCGGCAGCCACCACCCCTCCGACAAGGCGTCGTACGACATCGCCGTCACCGTGCCGCGGGGCCTGACGGCCGTGTCCAACGGGGAGTTGCGCGGCGAGCGGACCATCGGTGGCCGTACGACGTTCGTCTGGCACGCCGCCGAACCCGTGGCGAGCCACGTCGCCACGCTCGCGATCGGCCGGTACACCGTCACCCGGTCCCGCACCGGCGACGGCCTGCCGGTGTACGTCGCCGTCGACCCCACCCAGGCCGCCGCGAGCCGCACCGCGCTGGCCCGGCTGCCCGAGGTCATGGAGTGGGCGGCGGACAACTTCGGTCCGTACCCCTTCTCCTCCACCGGCGCGATCGTCGACCGCCCGCGCGACTCCGCGTACGCCCTCGAGACGCAGAACCGCCCCGTCTTCCCGGGCGCCCCCGAGGTCGGACTCCTCGTCCACGAACTCGCCCACCAGTGGTTCGGCAACTCCGTGACCCCCAGGACCTGGCGGGACATGTGGCTCAACGAGGGCTTCGCGACCTACGCCGAGTGGCTGTGGACGGAGGACGAGGGCGGCCCCACCGCCGAGGAGACCTTCACCGAGCTGTACGAGGACGGCGAGGACACCTACGAGGACCTCTGGGAGTTTCCGCCCGCGCGGCCCACGAGCGCCGCCGAAATCTCCGCCGACCCCGTCTACCAGCGCGGTGCGATGGTCGTCCACAAGATCCGGCAGGCCGTCGGCGACGACGCCTTCTACGACCTCGTCCAGGGCTGGACCGCCGCCCACCGCCACGGCAACGCGGACACCGGCGACTTCACGGCGTACGTGGAGGAGCAGGTCCCGGACCAGGACTTCGCGCCGCTCTGGCACGACTGGCTGTACGGGAAGGACAAGCCGGAACGTCCTTGACGGCCCGTCACCGGCGGCCGCGCGCGGCCGCCCACGCGTCGAGCAGCCCGGCGAGGCCCCGCGGCCACACCGGCTCGGCCTCCTCGCCCCGCGCGCGAGCAGCACCTCCGCCCCCGGCTCGGCCATCTCGTCGGCCGGCGCCCGGGCCACCTGTTCGGGCCGGATGCCGTCGGGGTCGGGGAAGTCTCCGCCGATCGCCCGGAACTCCCGGTCGCCCGCGTAGAGCGCGGTGAGTTCGGTGAGCAGGGGTGCCGGGACGTCGTGGTCGGGGGTGAGGGGGAGCGGCTCGAGGATCACGGAGGCAACCCGTCGCCGCGGACGGCGGAGCCCCCGGCCTTCGCGGCCGAGGGCTCCGACAGGGCGCCGTGTCCGTCAGACGTTGACGCCGAAGTCCTGGGCGATGCCCACCAGGCCCGAGGCGTAGCCCTGGCCGACGGCGCGGAACTTCCACTCGGCGCCGTTGCGGTACAGCTCGCCGAAGACCATGGCCGTCTCGGTGGCCGCGTCCTCCGACAGGTCGTAGCGGGCGATCTCGGCGCCGCCGGCCTGGTTGACGATGCGGATGTAGGCGTTGCGGACCTGGCCGAAGTTCTGCGAGCGGTTCTCCGCGTCGTAGATGGAGACCGGGAAGACGATCTTGTCGATGTCGGCGGGGAGGCCCGCGAGGTTGACGTTGATCGCCTCGTCGTCGCCCGCGCCCTCGCCGGTGCGGTTGTCACCGGTGTGGACGATGGTCTGGTCCGGCGTCTGCTTGTTGTTGAAGAAGACGAAGTGGGCGTCGGAGTAGACCTTGCCCTGCGTGTTGACCGCGATCGCCGAGGCGTCGAGGTCGAAGTCCGTGCCGGTGGTGGTGCGGACGTCCCAGCCGAGGCCCACGGTGACGGCGGTCAGGCCCGGAGCCTCCTTGGTGAGCGAGACGTTGCCACCCTTGGACAGGCTTACAGCCATTGTTGGGAGTCCTTCCCTCGTTGTGTAACGGGCACGAAGCTACAGCTACCCCTATGAACGCCGCGAGGGGTCGCCAAGGTTCCCCGTGTCTTTACTTTCTTTGCCAAACCCTAATTCGCGTGACGTGGACGGGTCAGGCGGGGGAACATGTACGGCATGTCCGGTCCCCATGTCATCAGAGGCTCCGTCTGTCTTCCCGAGGCCGAGCTGGTGTGGCGTTTCTCGCGGTCCTCGGGGCCCGGCGGGCAGCATGTCAACACCAGCGACTCGCAGGTGGAGCTGCGCTTCGACCTGGCGCGCACCGAGGCGCTGCCCGAGGTGTGGAAGGCGCGCGCGCTGGAGCGGCTCGCCGGCCGCCTCGTCGACGGCGTCGTCTGCGTCCGTGCCTCCGAGCACCGTTCGCAGTGGCGCAACCGCGAGGCCGCCGCCGTACGCCTGGCCTCCCTGCTCGCCGAGGCCACGGCTCCGCCGCCCAAGCCGCGTCGCGCCACCCGCATCCCGCGCGGGATCAACGAACGCCGGCTGCGGCAGAAGAAGCAGCGCTCGGAGACCAAGCGCGGCAGGACGGGCCGGGACTGGGGCTGAGGGCCGCGCCGCCGGGTGGCCGTGGCCTTCGGTGCCGGGTGGCGCGCCTTCACTTCCGTACACGCTCCAGCGCCGGCACCCCCACCGTCTCGTCCCCGCTGCGCTCCCCCGTGTCGCGGAAGCCCAGGCCGAGGTGGAAGTCCTCGGGGCCGTGGGCGCCGGGGTGCCGGGTGACGTACAACTCCTCGCCCCCGCGGTCGCGGACCTGCCGGGCGACGGACTCGACGGCGAACCGCCCGTAGCCGCGGCCCTGCTCGCCCGCCTGGATGTTCGGCCGCCACAGGCCGGAGCGGATCAGGCCGCCGTCCCCGCGCCGGCCGATGCCGAAGAAGGCCGTCAGGAAGCCGACGGGCCGTCCGTCGTCGACGATCGGGCGCGGCCAGGCGACCCCGGGATGCACGTACGCCTCCGCGAGGGACTTCACCACGGGGGAGGCCGCGAATTCCTGCTCGGGGCGGACCCGAATGCCGAGAGCTGCTTCCGGATTTGCGGCGGTTATTTCTTCGAGACGGAGCGCGGAAGTCGTCGGCGGGGTGGTCGTGGCGCGAGCGCAGGAAGGGAGTTCCGCGCGCGGCCACTGAATTACCGTTCAGTCCAAGTGGCGGTAACGGCCCTTGAAATAGAGCAGCGGTCCGCCCTCCGTGCTCGGCACGCGCGCGTGCAGCACCCGGCCGATCACGAGCGTGTGGTCCCCGGCCGCCACCCGCTGCTCGGTGCGGCACTCCAGCGTGGCCAGCGCGCCGTCGACCAGGGGTGCGCCGGTGGCCTCGCCGCGGGTGTGCGGGAGGTCCTCGAAGAGGAGCCGGTCGCTGAGCCGGCCCTTCATCGCGAAGCGTCCGGCGATGTGCCGCTGGCTCTCCGACAGCACCGACACCGCCCACAGGGGCTGCTCGTCGATCAGGTCGTCCATCCGGGAGCCGGTGCGCAGGCTGACCAGCACCAGGGGCGGATCCAGGGAGACGGACAGGAACGCCGTGGCCGTCATCCCGGCGTTCTCGCCCTCCGGCGCCCCCGGGTCGTCCGGGTCCAGCGGGGGCTCCTGCGCGGTCACCAGGACCACTCCGCCGGCCAGCCGGGACATGGCGGCACGGAACTCTTCGTCGCTCACCCCCACAGCATGCCCAAAGGGGCCGGTGGCGGCGGGCGCGGCGGGCGGGGTCTTGAGCAGGTCGGCAGGCACGCTCCGCACGCTAGTCCCCGCTCCGGCCGGCCCGCATCGGACCTTCGCCCGAGTACGGTCGTAGGTCCCCGGACCGATTCCCGTACCCTCTCCGGAAGGGGAGCCGTACGCTCAGTAAACGCACAGGGAAAAACGCGGAAACCCTTCTCAATTGCTCAGGTTTTCCTGTGACTTGAGTCACAAGGGCCGGGAATTGTTGACCCTGTGTACCGAGTGGGCAGCGCGCTGTGATTCAGTGGCGGAGGCGTCACCGGTACGGACACAACGACATGCGCAACGACAGAAACGACGTTACGCCGAAGACAACCCTTGATTCGCTGCGAAGTCTCGGGGGGAGGGCGAGCATGGAGGCCGAGTCGGAGCCTTACGTCCGTCTTGCGTCCCTGCGACAGCTGCACCAGGTCATGGCCGACATGAACACGGCCCGCAGCCTGGCCGACACGCTGCAGACGGTCGCCAACGGCGTCGTGACCGCCCTCGGATACGAACTGGCCTGCGTCAACCTCGTGCGCCCCGACGGCGACCTCGTCGTCGCCGCCCTCTCCGGGGACCCCGCCGCCGAGGCCCTCATCACCGGCCGGGTCGGCTCCCGCGACTCCTGGGAGCGCCGGCTGAGCATGGGCGAGACCTGGGGCGACCTGATCTTCATACCCCACACCGAGGGCTGGGTCCTCGACGACGACGACGTCCCGCAGTGGTACACGGACGGGCCCGCGCCCCGCTTCGAGGACGAGTGGCACCCCTCCGACCGCCTCTTCGCCCCCATGTACACGCCCGCCGCCCCCGGCGGCAACGGCGTCTGCGGCGAACTCATCGGCGTCCTGTCCGTGGACCGCCCGCGCAACGGCCGACGGCCCGGCGCCTGGGGCCGCGAAGCCCTCCAGATGTACGCCTTCCAGGCCGCCATCGCCATCAGCAACGCGCGTCTGCGGTCCAACATGCAGCGCGCCCTGGTCCGCCTCGAACGCGAACAGCAGGCCCTGCGCGCCAGCGAGGAGAGCTTCCGCCAGGCCTTCGAGTACGCCCCCTCCGGCATGGCCATCGCCGAGATGGGCGGCGACCAGCACGGCCGGATCCTGCGCACCAACGACGCCCTGTGCCGCCTGCTGGGCCGCCCCGCCTCCGCGATGCGCCGCTACTCCTTCTCCGACCTCGTCCACCCCGAGGACATCGGCACCCTGCTGCGGACCTCCGCCGAGGGCGGCCGCGCCGAACTGCGCCTCGGCCGCCGCGACGGGACGTACGTCTGGGTGTCGCTGCGCAACTCCGTCGTCGCCGACGCCGCCGACGGACCCCGCTTCCTCCTCACCCACGTCGAGGACATAGAGGACCGCAAGCGCCGCGAACTCCAGCTCGCCCACCGCGCCTCCCACGACTCCCTCACCGGCCTGCCGAACTCCGCCGAGCTGCGCTCGCGCCTGTCCTCCCGGCTCTGTGCGCGCCCGCGGTCCGCCCACCCCGCCGCCGTCGACGCGATGGACGCCCAGGGGCACCCCGCCTTCGACACCGGCGACCGCGCCTTCGACACCCGCGACCGCGGCTTCGACTTCCGGACCGACGGCGCGGAGCGGTTCGACGCCTACGACCACCACGTGCACACCGTCGCCCCCGAGGACGGCGTACGCGACGACGGCACCAAGGGGCTCGCGGTCCTCTTCTGCGACCTCGACGGCTTCAAGTCGATCAACGACCGGTTCGGGCACAACGCCGGTGACGCGGTCCTGATCGAGGTCGCCCGCAGGCTGTCCCGGGGCGTCCGCGACGGCGACACCGTCGCCCGGCTCGGCGGCGACGAGTTCGTGATCCTCGCCGACGGCCTCGGCCGCGCCGACGCCCAGGACCTCGCCGTACGCCTGCGCAACGAGATCATCCAGCCGATCCGCGCCGAGGGGCGGGCCGTCCGGGTGGGCGCCAGCTTCGGCATCGGCTGGGCGCACTGCGGGATGACCGCGGACGAGGTGTTGAAGTCCGCCGACGAGCGGATGTACGTAGAGAAACGATCTCGTCCCAAACAGCACAGACGGGCGGGCTGATCCGCAGGTCAGCACCCGGCTGCCCGCAACGGTGCGATCCGGGTCACCCGTTCGGCGGGTCCGGAGCGGGTAGGCTCGCTCTTCTCCGCACGTATGGACGCGTAGGGATACGCGGACCACATCCGCCCCGCACCTGTTGAGGAGTACGAAGGGATGACGCCCGGCAACAACGGCGCGAGTACGCCCGAGGACGACGACCCGTTCGGCTACCTCTACGCCGACGGCCAGGCCAACGGAGCCCAGCCTCCGTCCGGCGGCGGCTACGGATACCCGTCGGTCAACCGCGTGCGCCCGGTCGGCGAGCGCCAGTACGGCCAGCAGCAGACCGCGCAGTACGGGCAGCAGGCGCCGCCCCAGCAGGGTGCGTACGGCCGGCCGAACGGCGCTCCCGCGGGGCCCGAGAGCTTCTCCGGCGCCGGTGGCACGACCACCGGCAACCGGCAGCAGGGGCTCGGCGGCGGCCGGGGCCGCGGCCCCAACACCAAGGGACTGCTGATCGGCGCGGTCGCGGTGGTCGCGGCCGTCGTCATCGGCATCGCGGTGGCGATGACGGGCGGCGACTCGGACGACGACAACAACAAGGCCGGCGGCGAGGCCTCCGCCTCGCCCACCGTCTCCGAGAGCGCCTCGCCCAGCGCCTCCGGCAGCGGCGACACCGAGGACGAGGTCGAGCTGCCGACGATCGACGCCAAGGCCCTGCGCCTCGGCGGTGCGGCCGCCCTGGCCTCCGACGTCCAGGGCGCCAAGGCGGACGGCGGCATCTACGTCTCCCTGAACCAGGTCGGCAACTCCGTCACCTGGAGCGTCGACGGCATCCCCGAGGACGGCGCGTACACGCTGTTCGCGCACTACAGCACCGCCGGTGAGAACCAGTCGATGACCCTCACGGTCAACGGCAAGAAGTTCGGCCAGCCGCTGAGCCTGGAGAACTACGCGCACGCCGCCGAGGGGGACTTCGCGAAGGGCTGGACCACCACCTACGCCTGGCCCAGGCTCACCAAGGGCACCAACACCATCAGCCTGTCCTGCGAGAACGGCGACAAGTGCAACGTGCTCCTGGACCAGTTCTGGCTGAAGAAGGGCGAGGTCAAGCGCTGACCGCGGTCAGGCTGCGGTGACCTCACCGGTCACCGCGACCCGGCCCAGCAGGTCCTCGTAGGCCGCCCGGTCGAACTCGCCGGCCGTCGGGCACAGGGCGGTGGCCGCGGACAGGGCGAGCGCGCGGGCCAGGGTCTCGGGCCAGGGGAGCCGCTCGACGAGGCCGGAGAGCAGGCCCGCGGAGACCGCGTCACCGGCACCCGCCCGGGCGCCGGACAGCCGGGCCCTCGGATTGCCGGGCGGACGGGCCGGCGGGGTGGCCCGCCAGCGGCCCTCCGGGGTCGCCGCGACCAGGCCCTGCGCGCCCAGGGACGCCACCACCGAGCGGGCACCGCGCCGACGGGCGTCCTGCGTCGCGCGCGACGGCTCGTGGGAGCCGGTCAGTTCGGCCAGTTCACCGGCGTTCGGTTTGATCAGGTCGGGGCGCGCCGCGACCGCGCGGCGCAGTGCCTCCCCGCCGGTGTCCAGCAGCACGGGTACGCCCGCGGCCCGCGCGGTGCGCACCAGGCCCCCGTACGCGCCCACCGGCACCCCCGGCGGCAGGCTGCCGCACAGGGCCACCGCGTCGGCGCCGGCCAGCAGCCGCTCGTACGTCTCCTGGAAGGCGGACCACTCGGCGGGGGTGATGACCGGGCCCGGTTCGTCGAACCGCGTGGTCTGCCCGGTGCGTTCGTCGGCCACGGTGAGCGTGCGGCGGGTCGGGGCGGCGCACGGCACGAGCGCGTCGGTCACCCCGGTGAGCCGCTCCCGTACGACGCGTCCGGTGGGACCGCCCGCGAAGCCGGTGACCGTCACCTCGTGCCCGAGGGCGGCCAGGATGCGCGCCACGTTCAGTCCCTTGCCGCCGGAACGTTCCGCCACCTCGGTCACCCGGTGCGTGGCGTGCGGGAGCAGGGCCGGGACGCGGTAGGTGACGTCCAGAGCGGTGTTCGGCGTGACCGTGAGAATCACCTGGCCCGACCTCCCCCGATCAGCGGCGTTCGGCCGCCGTTTGCTTGAATTCGCCCTTCCGGACGGCCTGATCATGCCAAAGAGACGGCGGTCGGCCCAGCCCCCGGGTCGGCCACCGTCCCTGTGCGGGCGGAGATTTCAGCCCAGCCCGGGATCCACCACCCAAACCCCCTGCCGCATCACGCCCTTGAGGTCGAAGTTCTCGTCCAGCAGGACCAGGTCGGCGTCCTTGCCCGGCTCCAGGGAGCCCACCCGGTCGGCCATGCCCAGCAGCCGGGCCGGGTTCGCGGACAGGGCCGCGACCACGTCCTCCACCGGCAGCCGGTCCACCGTCACCGCCCGCTTGAACGCGCGGTCCAGGGTCAGCGTGGAGCCGGCGATCGAACCGCCCTCCACCAGCCGGGCCACGCCCTCGCTGACCTCGACCTCCAGCGGGCCGAGCATGTACCGGCCGTCGCCGGTGCCGGCCGCGTCCATCGCGTCCGTGATGAACGCGACCCGCCCCGCGCCCGCCCGGTGGAACGCCAGCTCCAGTGCCGCCGGATGCAGGTGGACGCCGTCGTTGATCAGCTCGACCGTCACCCGCTCGTCCTCCAGCAGCGCGGCGATCGGGCCCGGCGCGCGGTGCCCGAGCGGTGGCATGGCGTTGAAGAGGTGGGTGGCGACCGTCGCGCCCGCCTTGATCGCCGCCACCGTCTGCTCGTACGTGGCGTCCGTGTGGCCGACGGCCGCGATCACCCCGTGCTCGGCCAGCATCCGTACGGAGTCGATGCCGCCCGGCAGTTCGGTCGCGAGGGTGACCATCTTCGCCCTGCCGCGCGCCGCGTCGATGAGCTTGCGCACCTGGGCCGGGTCCGGGTCGCGCAGCAGGCCCTCCGCGTGCGCGCCCTTGCGGCACGGCGAGATGAACGGGCCCTCGAAGTGGATGCCGGCCAGGTCGCCCTGCTCGGCCAGTTCGCTGAGCAGGCCGGCCTGCCGGACCAGGACGTCCATGTCGTCGGTGACGGTGGACGCGACGAGCGTGGTGGTGCCGTGGCGGCGGTGGGTGCGGATCGCCCGGTGCACCTCGTCGGCGGTGCCGGAGAAGGAGGCCCCGCCGCCGCCGTGGTTGTGCAGGTCGACGAAGCCGGGGACCAGCCAGTGGCCCTTCACGTCGACGACGTGGGCGGTTCCGGGCGGGGCGTCGGGGGCGATTCTCGTGCCGTCGACGGTGACGCGGCCGTCGGGCACCGTGCCGGTGGGGAGCACCACCCTGGCGCCGGCGAGTACCTGCGGGTGCGTGGTGGCGTCTCGCGCCCGTACGGCGGAGCCGCGTGCCGTGGCGCCTCGCGCCCCTGGGAGGGTGGCCATCAGGGTGTTACCTCCGTGCCGTCGGTTGTTTCGAGGAGATCCCAGGCCAGCAGGCCCGCGCCGAGGCATCCGGCGGTGTCGCCCAGCGCCGCCGGGACGATGTCCGGGAGCTTCTGGAAGGTGACCCGCCTGCGGACGGCGTTCCGCAACGGTGTGAACAAGGTTTCCCCCGCCTCGGCGAGGCCGCCACCGACGATGAGGGTGCGCGGGTCCAGCAGGGTGAGGGCGGTGACCAGGCCGTCGGCGAGTGCGTCGACCGCCTGCTGCCAGATCCGGACGGCGTTCGGGTCGCCGGACGTGACGGCCTTCGCGCAGTCCGCGGCGTCCGCCTCCGGTTCCCCGCAGGCCGCCGCCCACGCCTCGCCGACCGCCGCCGCCGACGCGAACCGCTCCAGGCAGCCGCGCTGCCCGCAGGGGCAGGGCGTACCGCCGGGGCGTACGACGATGTGGCCGATCTCGCCCGCGAAACCGTGCGCGCCCGCCTCCACCCGGCCGGCCACGCCGATGGCGCCCGCGATGCCCGTGCCGAGGGCCACGAAGAGGTAACGGTCGGCGCCCCGCCCCGCACCGATGCGCCCCTCGGCGAGTCCGCCGGTGCGGACGTCGTGGCCGAGAGCCACCGGGACGCCGCCGAGCCGGCCGGTGAGGAGCCGGCGCAGGCCGACGTCGCGCCAGCCGAGGTTGGCGGCGTAGACGGCGACGCCGTTCGCCTCGTCGACGATGCCGGGGACCGCGACTCCGGCCGCGGCCGCGCCCCCGCCGAGGTGCTCGGCGCCGTACGCGTGCAGCTCGGCGGCGAAGTCGAGGATGCCGGCGACGACCTCGTCGGGACCGCGCTCGCGGCCCGTGGCCCGGCGGGCCCGGTGCAGCAGCGCGCCGTCCGCCCCGACGAGGGCGGCTTTCATCCCGGTGCCGCCCACATCGAGGGCGATGACATGTCTCACGGGGACAGTGTGGCCCGAGGACCCGCAAGAGGTCTAGTCCACTTACGTGGTGTAGACCTTGATCCGGATATCGGTTTCATTGGTCGGAGCAATCATGTGTGGGTTGTGTGTGCACAGCGGGCCCGGCCGTCCAGGGGAGCGGGAGAGCACAGTGCAGCGGGCAGCGAAGTCGGGAACGATCGCGGTGGCGGCCGCCCTGAGCATGACGGCGGTCCTCGCCGGCTGCGGGGTCACCGGCGGCTCCGGCGACGTCACCCTGACCCTCGTCGCCGCCGACTACGGCGACAGCGACGCCAACAGCTCCGAGAAGTACTGGGACGCGCTGGTCGAGGCCTACGAGAAGGACCACCCCGGCGTCACCGTCGAGGTCACCGTCCACTCCTGGAACGACGTCGACCGCGAGGTCAAGAAGCTGGTCGACGCCGGCCGGGCGCCCGACATGGCGCAGATCGGCGCCTACGCCGACTACGCCGCCGAAGACCTCCTCTACCGGGCGGGCGACGTCCTCTCCATCCCCGTCCAGGCCGACTTCGTGCCCCAGCTCGCCGACGCGGGCGAGGTGCGCGGCGTGCAGTACGGCATGCCGTTCGCCTCCTCCACGCGGCTGCTGTTCTACAACAAGACCCTCTTCGCCCAGGCCGGCATCACCGCACCGACCACCTGGGCCGAGCTGGCCGAGGACGCCCGGGCGCTCAAGGCGGACGGCGTGAAGTACCCGTACGCCCTGCCCCTCGGTCCCGAGGAGGCACAGGCCGAGACCATGCAGTGGCTGCTCAGCGGCGGGGGCGGCTACACCGAGACCGCCACCGGCTACAGCCTCGACTCCACCGAGAACGTCCACACCTTCACCTGGCTGAAGAACGAACTGGTCGGCGAGGGCCTCACCGGACCGGTCGCGCCGGGCAGGCTCGACCGGGCCGACGCGTTCGCCGCGTTCGCCGTCGGCCAGGTCGGCATGCTCAACGGGCACCCCTCGCTGATGAAGACGGCCGCGAAGAAGGGGGTGAAGTTCGGCATGGTCCCGATGCCCGGCCTCGACGGGCCGACCAAGGTCTCCATGGGCGTCGCCGACTGGATGACCGCCTTCAAGCAGAACGGCCACGCCGAGCAGGTCAAGGACTTCCTGAACTTCGTCTACAGCGAGAAGAACGTCCTCGACTTCTCCCGCGAGTACGACCTGCTGCCCGTCACCAACTCCGCCTCCCAGACCATGACGGCCGCCTCCCGGGACGCCGACCTCAAGCCCTTCCTCGACCAGCTGCCCGTCTCCGAGCTGTACCCGGTGGGGCGCACCTCCTGGGCGGCGGTCAGCGCGGACGTGAAGAAGCGGATCGGCCAGGCCGTGCAGCCCGGTGGCAGCCCGGCCGGGGTCCTCGGCCGGCTCCAGACGACGGCCACCACCGCGGAGAGCGGCACCGGCGGCTGAGCCGCGTCCCGTGCGGTTGGGTTACCGTGCAGGGCATGGAGCGGGCAGCGGACGACGAAGGGCACGAGGGGCTCGGGGCGCGGGAGCGGGACATCCTCGCCCTGGAGCGGCGTGGGTTCCCGGGGCCCGGCGCGAAGGAACGGGCGATCCGTGAGGAGCTGGACCTGTCGCCCGTGCGGTACTACCAGCTGCTCAACGCGCTGCTGGACGACCCGCGGGCGCTGGCGCACGATCCGGTGACGGTGAACCGGCTCCGCCGGGTGCGGGAGGCCCGCCGGGCGGACCGGTGAGTCCGCCGGGCGGACCGGTGAGTCCGCCGGGACGGGGAGTCCGTGCGGGTGGGCGGGAGCGCCGTCCCGGAGCGCCGCCCCCGGACCCCGCTTCGGCCCCGAAGGGGCCTCGTCCGCAGAGGCCGGACGGGCCGGGCCGCCGTGCCCGGCACCGGGAAGGGCGGGCCCGTCCGGTCCTGGACCCGTTTCCCTCGCCGTCGAACCCGTCCGGTTATCGTCACCGTATGGGCACCCACGAGACGCACTCCACGGACTCCCACTCCTCCCTCCCCACCCCCACCACCCCCCGCGGCCGCGAGGCGCTCGCCGCGATCCTGGCCGCGCCGCGCACCGCGCTCGTCGCGCTCGACTTCGACGGGACGCTCGCGCCGATCGTCGAGAACCCGCAGGACGCGCGGCCGCATCCGGACGCGCTCCCCGCGCTCGCGGAGCTGGCGCCGAAGGTGGCCGCGGTCGCCGTGGTGACCGGGCGGCCCGCCGCCGTGGCGGTGAGCAACGGCGGGTTCGCCGGGGTGCCGGGGCTGGAGCGCCTGGCCGTGCTCGGGCACTACGGGGCCGAGCGGTGGGACGCCCGCACCGGGACCGTCTCCGCGCCCGCCCCGCATCCCGGTGTCGCGGCCGTGCGGGCCGAGCTGCCCGCCGTGCTGGAGGCGGCCGGGGCGTGGCCGGGGATCTGGGTCGAGGAGAAGGGGCGGGCCGTCGCCGTGCACACGCGGCGGGCGGAGGATCCGCAGGCCGCGTTCGAGGCGTTGCGCCGCCCGCTCGCCGACCTCGCGGCCCGGCACGGACTCGTCGTCGAGCCGGGCCGGATGGTGCTGGAGCTGCGTCCGCCGGGCGTGGACAAGGGCGTGGCGCTGACGGAGTACGTCCGCGAGACCGGCGCCGGGGCGGTTCTCTACGCCGGCGACGACCTCGGGGACCTGCCCGCCTTCGCCGCCGTCGACAAGCTCCGCTCCGACGGCGTCCCCGGTCTGCTCGTGGCCAGCGGCAGCTCCGAGGTGACCGAACTGTCGGAGCGGGCGGACCTGGTCGTCGAGGGCCCCGCCGGGGTGGTGGAGCTGCTGCGGGCCCTCTCCGGTGAGCTGCGGTGAGAGGCCGGACTCGGGTGCGCGGGTCCGCCCGGGGCGGACCGGGGCGACAGGGCCGCTGCGGGCGCTCCTCGGTGGGCTGTGGTGACGGGTCTCAAAGTGCCCGCGGGTGCTGTCGGGTTCTGCCGGGTGTGTGGGGCGGGTGAGGGCGTCGCCGGGCCGGCTGCGGTGACGGACCGGGCGTGGGTGCGCGTGCCCCCGGCGGGTGGGCCGGGTTCGTGGGGGCGTTGCGGGTGCTCTCCGGCGAGTTGTGGTGGCGGGTGTACGAGTGGCTGCGAGGTGTCGTCGGGTCGTGCCCGGGTTCGTGGGGCCGGTGGGCCGGCTGCGGTGACGGACCGGGTGTGGGTGCGCGTGCTCCCGGCGGGTGGGCCGGGGGAGCAGGATCGCGTTGCGGTGCTCTCCGGCGAGTTGTGGGTGACGGGCGTAGGAGTGGCTGCGAGGTGTCGTCGGGTCGTGCCCGGGTTCGTGGGGCCGGTGGGCCGGCTGCGGTGACGGACCGGGTGTGGGTGCGCGTGCCCCCGGCGGGTGGGCCGGGGGCCTGGGGGCGCGGGTGTTCTCCGGTCAGTCGCGGTGAAGGGCCTGGAGGGCCTGCAGCTGCTCCAGGAACCACCGGGCCGGAGGGAGCGCGGTCGCGGCCGCCGTCAGCCTCTTGCTGCGCTCCGCCCGCTCCTCCGGCGCCATGGTCAGTGCCTCGTGCAGGGCGCCGGCGGTCTCCAGGACGTCGTAGGGGTTCACCACGATCGCGTCCTCGCCCAGCTCCCAGTACGCCCCGGCCTCACGGGACAGCACCAGGGCGCAGCCCCCGTCCGAGACGATCGGGACCTCCTTGGCGACCAGGTTCATGCCGTCGCGGATGGGGTTGACCAGGGCCACGTCGGCGAGGCGGTACGCGGCCAGCGAGCGGGCGAAGTCGTCCTTCACGTGCAGGACGACCGGGGTCCAGCCGGGTGTGCCGTACCGCTCGTTGATCTCCTGTGCCAGCCGCTGCACCTCGGCCGTGTAGTCGCGGTAGACGGCGAGGTCCTGGCGGGAGGGGTAGGCGAACGCCACGTGGACGACGCGCTCGCGCCACTCGGGGTGGTCGTCGAGGAGCTGCCGGTAGGCCAGCAGGCCGCGCACGATGTTCTTCGACAGCTCGGTGCGGTCGACGCGCACGATGGTCCTGCGGCCCTCGCCGATCTCCTCGCGCAGGGCGACGATGCGCTCCTCGACGTCGCTCTCGTGGGAGCGGGCGCGCAGGAAGTCGGCGTCGGCGCCGAGGCCGTGCACCCCGATCTCCGTGCTGCCGGGGCCGCCCACGAACTCCGCGCAGCACGCGGTGAAGGCGTCCGCCCAGCGCCTGGTCAGGAAGCCCAGGCGGTCCGCGCCGAGCATGCCGCGCAGCAGCTGCGCGCGGATGTCGGAGGGGAGCAGCGCGAAGTAGTCCACCGGCGCCCACGGCGTGTGCGAGAAGTGGCCGATGCGCAGGTCGGGCCGCAGCTCGCGGAGCATGCCCGGGACCAGACAGAGGTGGTAGTCCTGCACCAGGACCGCCGCGCCCCGGCCGGCCTCCTCGGCGAGCGCCTCCGCGAACGCGCGGTTGTACGTCTCGTACGACGCCCACTGGCGCCGGAACTCCGCGTCGAAGACGGGCTCCAGCGGGGTCTGGTACAGCAGGTGGTGGATGAACCAGAGCACGGAGTTGGCGATGCCGTTGTACGCGTCGGCGTGCACGTCGGCCGGGATGTCGAGCATCCGGACGCCGTCCTCGCCGACCCCGCGCCGTACCGCTTCGCGGTCGTCGTCGGAGAGCGCCGAGCACACCCACAGGGCGCCCGCGTCCGGCCCGATCGCCGACAGGCCCGAGACCAGCCCGCCACCGCCTCTTCTGGCGTGCAGCGAACCGTCCTCGCGCACCTGGTAGGAGACCGGGCCGCGGTTGGACGCGACCAGCACCTGAGCACCCTCAGCAACAGCAGCACGCGTGGAAGCCATACGCCACAACCTAGCCCGGTCCGTAAACGCTCAAACGTACGGATGCGGTCCGTGGACGGGTCATGTCCGGCCGTATACGGCCGCCGGACCGGGTCACGCGGTCGTGCCCGGCCGGCCGTACGCACGGCCCGTCAGGCGACCTTGCGTTCCGCGTACTCGGCGATCTCCGCCATCGGCGGCCGTTCCTCGGTGTCCACGGAGTAGGTGCGCGGCTCGAAGCCGTCCGCGCTCCGTTCGAACTGGGTGAGGGCGGGGCGGATCAGGTGCCCGCGGGCCAGCCGGAGCTGCGCGGTGCGGTAGATCGCCGCCGCCATCCTGCCGAGCGCCTGCCCGTCCTGGTGACGGTGCTTGCGGACGCCGACGTCGACCTGGGCGAGGGCGTCCAGGCCGACCAGGTGCAGGGCGTCGACGAGCATGCCCAGCTCCACGCCGTAGCCGACGGGGAACGGGAGCTGTTCCAGCAGGCTGCGGCGGGCCGCGTACTCGCCGCCGAGCGGCTGCACGAAGCCGGCCAGCTGCGGCCAGTGCATGTTGAGCAGGGGGCGGGCCATGAGTTCGGTGACCCGGCCGCCCTGGCCCGCCGTCCTGCCGGAGCCGGGCGAATGCAGCTCGGTGCCCAGCGGACGGTCGTACATCGCCTTGACCAGGTCCACGCCGGGGTCGGTGAGCAGCGGGCCCACGATCCCCGAGACGAAGTCGGAGGAGAACTCCCTGAGGTCCGCGTCGATGAAACAGACGATGTCCCCGGTCGTCACGAGCAGCGACCGCCACAGCACCTCGCCCTTGCCGGGCACGGCGGGTATCCGGGGCAGGATCTCGTCCCGGTGGACGACGCGCGCCCCGGCCGCCGCGGCGACCTGCGACGTACGGTCGGTGGAGCCCGAGTCGACGACGACGATCTCGTCGACGAGGGGGACCTGCCGCATCAGGTCGTGGCGGATGACCGCGACGATGTCACCGACCGTCTCCTCCTCGTTCAGGGCGGGCAGCACCACCGACACCGACTGGCCCGAGGCGCGCTTCGCGGCCAGGACGCGGTGCAGCGGGCGGTCGGTCACGGACCAGGAGCGGGTGGCCAGCCAGGCCTCGGCTTCTTTCAGCACGGTCTGCGGCTCCTCACTGTCGTGATCACACGCGGTGCACGTGGGGTGACCGTGTGATCCATCTCGCGGTTCGGACGTCTGTCTCAACTGTCCTGGCCTTCGGTTACAGTCTTGAACAACGCGGATGACCATCGCATGTCCGAGGTGGCCGCTGTTCACAACTTCATACCGCTCATCCAGAGGGGCAGAGGGATACGGCCCGATGAAGCCCCGGCAACCCTCCAGCCGCGCGCGCCGCCAGGCGTGAACGCCAACGCGTCACGTCGATGTGGCGAGGCTCCCGGCTAGGGAAGGTGCCAAATCCGTCTCACGGCGAGATGCGTCGTGAGGAAGATGAGGAGAAAGGGCCTCGCCTCACATGGCTGCGCAGACAGTTGCAAGCACCACGAACTCCGTCGATCTCGGTCCCGCCGCGGCGCTCTCCTGCCGCGAGTGCGGACACCGCGTGCCCCTCGGCCCGGTCTTCGCCTGCGAGGAGTGTTTCGGCCCGCTCGAGATCGCGTACGACTTCTCGGCCTACGAGACCGAGGAACTCCGCAAGCGCATCGAGGCGGGCCCCGCGAACATCTGGCGCTACGCGCCGCTGCTGCCGGTCCCGGCCGACGTGGCGGAGAAGCCGAACATCAACCCCGGCTGGACCAAGCTCGTCCAGGCCGACAACCTGGCCCGCGAGCTGGGCGTCGACGCCGGCAAGCTGTTCGTCAAGGACGACTCCGGCAACCCGACGCACTCCTTCAAGGACCGTGTCGTCGCCCAGGCCATCGAGGCCGCCCGCGCCTTCGGCTTCACCACCCTGTCCTGCTCCTCCACGGGCAACCTGGCCGGTGCCGTCGGCGCCGCCGCCGCCCGCGCCGGTTTCCGCTCCTGTGTGTTCATCCCGCACGACCTGGAGCAGGGCAAGGTCGTCATGGCCGCGATCTACGGCGGCGAACTCGTCGGCATCGAGGGCAACTACGACGACGTGAACCGGTTCTGCTCCGAGCTGATCGGCGACCCGGCCGGCGAGGGCTGGGGCTTCGTCAACGTCAACCTGCGGCCGTACTACGCCGAGGGCTCCAAGACGCTGGCGTACGAGATCTGCGAGCAGCTCGGCTGGCGGCTCCCCGACCAGCTCGTCGTGCCGATCGCCTCCGGCTCGCAGCTCACGAAGATCGACAAGGGGCTGCAGGAGCTGATCAAGCTCGGTCTCGTCGAGGACAGGCCGTACAAGATCTTCGGTGCGCAGGCCGAGGGCTGCTCGCCGGTGTCCGTCGCCTACAAGGCGGGTCATGACGTGGTCCGGCCGCAGAAGCCGGACACCATCGCCAAGTCCCTCGCCATCGGCAACCCGGCGGACGGGCCCTACGTCCTGGACATCGCGCGCCGTACCGGCGGCGCGGTGGAGGACGTGGACGACGAGCAGGTGGTCGACGCGATCAAGCTGCTGGCGCGGACCGAGGGCATCTTCGCGGAGACCGCCGGCGGCGTGACGGTCGGTGTGACGAGGAAGCTGATCGAGAACGGTCTCCTGGACCCGACGAAGACCACCGTCGTCCTCAACACGGGGGACGGTCTCAAGACCCTCGACGCGGTGGCCGGCACCGGCCTGACCGCCACCATCCGCCCCAACCTGGACTCCTTCCGAGAGGCTGGCCTCGCATGAGCGTGACCGTCCGCATCCCGACCATCCTGCGCACCTACACCGGTGGCAAGGCCGAGGTCCCGGCCGAGGGCGCGACCCTCGGCGAGGTCATCACCGACCTGGAGAAGAACCACACCGGCATCGCCGCCCGCGTCCTGGACGACCAGGGCAAGCTGCGCCGGTTCGTCAACGTGTACGTCAACGACGACGACGTGCGCTTCGAGCAGGGGCTTGACACGGCGACCCCGGACGGCGCCGGCGTCTCCATCATCCCGGCCGTGGCCGGCGGCTGACCGGTGCCCGTACCCGTCGGTAGTACCTGCCGGTAGTAACCGTCGGTAACAGTAATTACCGAGAGTTCATCCAATTGCCCCCTCCGCGAGAGAAGCGGAGGGGGCAATTCAGTGTGGTTGAGCGCGGTAGAGTTGGGGAACGCGTCGCCCATCGCATGCCGGCCGCATATGAGTTCCGTCGGGGCGGGCGATGAGAAGCAGCCAAAGTGTGCATGTGTTTTGCGCCTTTCATTCCCTTTGTGGGGCCCGACTTGCCCTGAATCCGGGCGAATTCTCACTCTCCTCCGGACCGTTCGCGTCCAGAATTCTCGTCCGATTGACCTGTTGCAGACGGCAGTTGGACAGATACATTCGGCCGCGGTCGACGCGTTCCGGCGCACGCCCCCAACCAACTGGGGGGTGAGGTCTGACCCGGATCCGCGAAGTGCGGATCTGTGCAAGGGCCAGTAATAGGGGAGTTAGGCATGGCTCAGGGCACCGTCAAGTGGTTCAACGCGGAGAAGGGGTACGGCTTCATCGCGGTCGACGGTGGTGCGGATGTTTTCGTCCACTACAGCGCGATCCAGATGGACGGATACCGCACCCTGGAAGAGGGTCAGCGGGTCGATTTCGAGATCTCGCAGGGCCAGAAGGGACCGCAGGCGGACATGGTCCGGCTCGCGACCGGCTGAAGCACGCGCCGACTTGCAGCGACGTTCTTCTGTTCCATCGGCGAAGGGCTCGCACCTCCCGGGGTGCGAGCCCTTCGGCATGTCCGAAGCCGCGTGCGGTCACCCGTCGGCGTCCGCCGCCACCCCTCGTTCACCTGCGGATCCCCGGGGGGCGCTTGCACTCGGCACAGGCGAGTGCTAATCATTGCGTTAGCACTCTGAAGGTGAGAGTGACAACGAAGGACCGGGTCGGTGAGGCCCGCAGGCCAGGTGGGGCAAGGAACCACGGGGCCGGCGAGCCGTCCGTCGCGGGCGCGGGCGCGGTCCGAAGGAATCACCCCCAGTCCTGGAGGGACCACTTCACATGGCCAAGATCATCGCGTTCGACGAGGAGGCGCGGCGCGGCCTCGAGCGCGGCATGAACCAGCTCGCGGACGCCGTGAAGGTGACGCTCGGCCCCAAGGGCCGCAACGTCGTCCTCGAGAAGAAGTGGGGCGCCCCCACGATCACCAACGATGGTGTCTCCATCGCCAAGGAGATCGAGCTCGAGGACCCGTACGAGAAGATCGGCGCCGAGCTGGTCAAGGAAGTCGCCAAGAAGACGGACGACGTCGCCGGTGACGGTACGACCACCGCGACCGTGCTCGCCCAGGCGCTGGTCCGCGAGGGCCTGCGCAACGTGGCGGCCGGCGCCAACCCGATGGCTCTCAAGCGCGGTATCGAGAAGGCCGTCGAGGCCGTCTCCGGTGCCCTGCTCGAGCAGGCGAAGGATGTCGAGACCAAGGAGCAGATCGCTTCGACGGCCTCCATCTCCGCCGCCGACACCCAGATCGGCGAGCTGATCGCCGAGGCGATGGACAAGGTCGGCAAGGAAGGCGTCATCACCGTCGAGGAGTCGCAGACCTTCGGTCTCGAGCTCGAGCTCACCGAGGGCATGCGCTTCGACAAGGGCTACATCTCGGCGTACTTCGCCACCGACATGGAGCGTATGGAGGCCGTCCTCGACGACCCGTACATCCTGATCGCGAACTCCAAGATCTCCAACGTCAAGGACCTGCTCCCGCTCCTGGAGAAGGTCATGCAGTCGGGCAAGCCGCTGCTGATCATCGCCGAGGACGTCGAGGGCGAGGCCCTGTCGACCCTGGTCGTCAACAAGATCCGCGGCACCTTCAAGTCCGTCGCCGTCAAGGCCCCGGGCTTCGGCGACCGCCGCAAGGCGATGCTGAACGACATCGCCATCCTCACCGGTGGCGAGGTCATCTCCGAGGAGGTCGGTCTCAAGCTCGAGAACACCTCCCTGGACCTCCTGGGCAAGGCCCGCAAGGTCGTCATCACCAAGGACGAGACCACCATCGTCGACGGGTCCGGCTCCTCGGAGCAGGTCGCGGGCCGGGTCAACCAGATCCGCGCCGAGATCGAGAACAGCGACTCGGACTACGACCGCGAGAAGCTCCAGGAGCGTCTGGCGAAGCTGGCCGGCGGCGTGGCCGTCATCAAGGCCGGCGCCGCCACCGAGGTGGAGCTCAAGGAGCGCAAGCACCGCATCGAGGACGCCGTCCGCAACGCGAAGGCGGCCGTCGAGGAGGGCATCGTCGCCGGTGGTGGCGTGGCCCTGCTGCAGGCCACCTCGGTCTTCGAGAAGCTCGACCTCGAGGGTGACGAGGCGACCGGCGCCAACGCCGTGAAGCTCGCCCTGGAGGCCCCGCTCAAGCAGATCGCCGTCAACGGTGGTCTCGAGGGTGGCGTCATCGTCGAGAAGGTGCGCAACCTGCCCGTCGGCCACGGCCTGAACGCCGCGACCGGTGAGTACGTCGACATGATCGCCGAGGGCATCATCGACCCGGCGAAGGTGACGCGCTCCGCGCTGCAGAACGCCGCGTCGATCGCCGCGCTGTTCCTCACCACCGAGGCCGTCATCGCCGACAAGCCGGAGAAGGCCGCGGCCCCGGCCGGCGGCGGCATGCCGGGCGGTGACATGGACTTCTGAGCCTGACCGAGGCTCGGTTTTCCACCGAGGGCGGTACCCCCTGCACCGGCAGGGGGTACCGCCCTCGGGCGTTTCGGGCGCCGACGTCGTAGTACGGGGTTGTCGTGGGCCGCCCCGTGCGGCCGTGGGCCGCCCCGCTGGGCCCGGCCGGCGTGGTTCGGATCACAGGGGCGGCGGGGGAGCGGGTGGAATGGCGGAGGCGGGACCGCCGTTGAGAGGGAGGGCGGTTCTTGCATGTGCACATACCGCCCGGAATGTCCGCCGCTCGATGTCCGCCGTGACCTCTTTGAGGAGTCCTCTGTCGTGACTGCCACCCCCGCCGCCACCCGAGCCGCCGAGATCCTCGCGCGTCCCGTCTCCCTCAACGGCCTGACCGTGCCGAACCGCATCGCCATGGCGCCCATGACCCGCATGTTCTCGCCCGGCGGCATCCCCGGCGAGGACGTGGCGTCGTACTACGGCCGCCGCGCCGCCGCCGGTGTCGGTCTCGTCGTCACCGAGGGCACGTACGTGGGTCACGACTCGGCCGGGCAGAGCGACCGGGTGCCGCGGTTCCACGGCGAGGAGCAGCTGGCCGGCTGGGCGAAGGTCGCCGAGGCCGTGCACGCGGGCGGCGGGACGATCATGCCGCAGCTGTGGCACATCGGCATGGTCCGCGAGCAGGGCCAGCCGCCCGTCGCGGACGCCCCCGCCGTCGGCCCCTCCGGCCTGCGCCTGGACGGCGCCGAGGGCACCGGCAAGGCGATGACCCGGCGCGACCTGGACGACGTCATCGGCGCCTTCGCCGAGGCCGCCGCCGCCGCGGAACGCATCGGCTTCGACGGCGTGGAGATCCACGGCGCCCACGGCTACCTGGTCGACCAGTTCCTGTGGGCGGGCACCAACCGCCGCACCGACGCCTACGGCGGCGACCCGGTCGCCCGCACCCGCTTCGCGGCCGAGATCGTCGCCGCCGTACGCGGGACGGTGTCGCCGGAGTTCCCGGTCGTCTTCCGCTACTCGCAGTGGAAGCAGGAGGCCTACGACGCGCGCCTCGCCGAGACCCCGCAGGAGCTGGAGGCCATCCTCGCCCCGCTCGCCGCGGCCGGTGTCGACGCCTTCCACGCCTCCACGCGCCGCTACTGGGTCCCCGAGTTCGACGGCTCCGACCTCAACCTCGCGGGCTGGACGAAGAAGCTGACCGGCCGGCCCACCATCACCGTCGGATCGGTCGGCCTCGACGGCGAGTTCCTCAAGGCCTTCCAGGGCGAGGGCTCCGCCGTCAAGAACCTCGACGACCTGCTCGACCGGCTGGAGCGCGACGAGTTCGACCTGGTGGCCGTCGGCCGCGCGCTGCTCCAGGACCCCGAGTGGGCCGCCAAGGTCCTGGCCGGCCGCCTCGACGAGCTGAAGCCGTACGACGCGGCGGCGTTGAAGACCCTGAGCTGACACCGGCCGGGGCGGACCGGAGCGGGCCGGCCGCAGGGATGCGGCCGGCCTACAGGTTGCCCAGCGGCTCGATGTCGACCTTCACCGGGGTGCCCCAGACGCGCAGCACCTCGTAGTCGGTGAACTCGTGCACCAGGCGGTACGCCATGGCGGGGCGGGAGCCGCGGCGCAGGGCGTTGATGTACAGCTCCGCCTCACGCCGGTCCCGCCTCGGCGTGCCGCACAGATGCCACTCCTGTCCGGTCCACAGTTCCGCGAGCCACCGCTGCTGCGGCTGCGGGCGGTCGGCGCGGGCGCCGTACCGGGAGGGGGCCGGAGCGGTGGGGGGCGCCTGCGGGGCGGGGCCGTTGTACTCGGCGCGCCGGGCCGCGCGGCGACGTGTCTCGCACAGCAGGCACAGGTCGTGCGCCGCCTTGTCGACCGGGCCGTTCGGGTGCTCGGCGCAGCGGGTGGTGGGCGCGGCTCCGACGACGCTGTCGTCCAGCAGGTCCAGGGCGCGCCGCAGATCGGCCTTGATCTCGTGCAGCCGGGCGTCGGGGGTGTCGGCGGTCAGCGCCTCGCCGTGCTCCCCGAGCAGTCGGAGAGCACGACCGAGAGCGGTGAGCTGGGCGTGGTTCATGACACCCAGGGTAGGGCGGCCCGGCCGGACGCGGTTTCTCGCCGTCAGGACGCCGGCGGCGGCAGCCCACCCGTCGCCCGCGTCCGGCCCCGCCCGGGGCTCCCTGCATCCCGGGCAGCACGGCCGCCCGGGCGCTCGCCGGGCCTTCTCAGCACACAACCGGTGCACGCACGCGCAAGTCCGGTGGGTGTTTCCTCCCTAGAGTCCTCCGGGCCCGGGCGGCGGATTCCGACCGGCAGGCGGCAGCCCGGTCCACGGACCGCCGCGGTGCGCTGACGAGGACGAGAGGACAGACGATGAGGACAAGAGGCTTACGGAACAGGGGAATCGGACTCCTGCCGCGCGCGTGGGTGGCCCTGCTGGCCGGACTGGCGCTGCTGCTCGGCGTGTCGGCCGGACCCGCCGCGGCCACCGAGGGGTCGTGGATCAACGAGGGCGGTGACGCCAGGTCGCCCGACGCGCTGTCCGCGCAGTGGTTCCGCGGAGACCTCTACGAGGTGGTGCGCGGGAACGACAACCAGATCTGGTGGCGGTACCGCAACGGCGCCTGGCAGGTGATGCCGGGCGGCGCCCGCACCTATCACCGACCCGAGGTCGTCTCGCTGCTCAACATCGGCACCGGCGGCCTGCAGGACTCCCGACTGGTCGTCTTCCACGTCGGCACCGACGGCGTGGTCTACTACAGCATCCTCCGCGGCGCGGCAGGCAACCTGTGGTCGGACTGGGACAACGTACCGGGCAATTTCCGCACCAATACCGGCATCACCACGGCGAGCGGCATCAACAACGTCGTCCTCTACACGGTGCGCGACCAGCAGGTGTACGTGCACAACATGGAGCTGTGGAACGGCGCACCGTCGTTCCCGCTGGGCGACTGGGGCACGCAGCACTCCCCGCGGGTGAACGGCATGGTGGCGAGCGTATCCACGTTCAGCCGTTCCATCAGTAATAACATCATGAATCTCGAGGTCGCGCGGGGGCTCAACAACCGCGTCTACATCTCCCGTTCGCGCACCGACATGAACAGCGTGCAGAACGCGTCCTTCGCCGAACTGCCCGGCGGCGGCGAGTGCGAGTCCGTCGAGGTCGGCCGTGGGGGCCCCGCCTCTCCCACGACCGACACCAACGACCCCGGCTACCAGGCGCAGCAGAACCTCGCCATCGGCTGCATCAGCCCCAACGACCACGAACTCTGGGTCAACCGCTCCACCGACGGCGGCCAGAACTTCACGGGCTGGTCCCGCGTCAGCACCGGGGCCGCGGCCACCGCCTCGCCCGAGATCCACGGCGCCCCCGGCGGGGAGGTCTTCGCCGTCCTGTCCTGGGGCGGGGACGCCCCCTTCAAGCAGCGCATGATCGTCATGAAGCGGATCATCTGACCCGCAGGCAGCCCGGCGTCGGAGTGCCGGCGGCGCCGGATCTCAGGAGCGGTGCGGGTCGCGGACCGGAGTGACGGCCGTGGCCGCCGCCGCGACCCCGCCGAAGGCGTAGGTCGCGGCGAACCCGACCGCGTACCCCATCAGCAGCCCGCCCGCGTAGATCGCCGCCGTCACGCCCAGCCCCCGGTTGCCCGCCAGCAACGGGAACAGCGCCCAGCCGGACGGGCCGATGGCGGTCGCGCCGACCCGGTCGCCGAGCATCGCGAAGAAGCCGACGAAGGCCCCGCCGGCCGCCCCGCCCGCGCAGGCCGTGAGGAAGGGGCGGCCGAGCGGGAGGGAGACGCCGTAGACGAGGGGTTCGCCGATGCCCAGCAGGCCTGCCGGGAGCGCCGACCTGATCGTCGTGCGCAACGAGGTGTCGTGGCGCAGGCGGACGTAGACCGCGAGGGCCGCGCCGACCTGGCCCGCGCCCGCCATCGCCAGGACGGGCAGCAGCACGGTGTGGCCCTGCTGTTCGATGAGCGTGGTGTGGATGGGGATGAGGGCCTGGTGCAGCCCCAGCATCACCAGCGGGAGGAACAGCCCGCCCAGGACCAGCCCGGCGAACGCGCCCGTCGTCGTCAGCAGCCAGTCCGCCGCCGTGCCGATCGCCGTCGAGACCGCGCCGGCCGCCCACATCAGGCCGTACAGCGTGGCCAGGCCCGCGACGAGGACGGTCAGGGTCGGGGTCAGCAGCACGTCGAGGGCCGCCGGGACCCGGCCCCGGCACCACTTCTCCACGTGCGCCGCCAGCAGTGCCGCCGCCAGCGCGCCGAGGACCCCGCCCTGGCCGGGGGCGAGCGCCACCCCGAACGCCGTGACCTTCCCGACGCCCGGATACACCACGATCGCCGCCACCGCCCCGCCCAGCACGGGCGTGCCGCCGAACTCCCTCGCCGTGTTGACGCCGACGAACACCGCGATCAGCGCCATGAAGGCGGACGCCACGGCGGCCAGCGCGGGCGTCAGCCGGGGCAGCAGGCCGGCGTTGACCAGCAGCCCGTTGACGCCGGCGAGGACTCCGCAGCCGATCAGGGCGGGGATGAGGGGCACGAAGACGGCGGCGAGCCGGCGCAGCGCGGTCCTGCCGGGCGTGGCGTTGCGCCGCTGCCGCTCGCCCTTCAACTCCGCTCCCCGCGCCGCCAGTTCCACCGCCACCGTCGGCCCTCCCACCAGTTCCTCGAACGCCGCCGTCACCCGCCCGACGACCCCCGGTCCGAGCACCACCTGGTACGAACCGCCGTCCACGACGAGCCCCAGCACCCCGGGCACCGCCCGCAGCGCCTCCTCGTCCGCCCGTGACGGATCGGCGAGGCCCAGCCGCAGCCGGGTCATGCAGTGGGCGACGGAGGTCACGTTCGCGGGGCCGCCGACCAGCGGCAGGAGCGCGGCGGCTGTGGCACGGTCATCGGTAGGCACCTGCTGAGCGTGCGGGTCAGGAGCGCGCGGCGGCGAGCGCGGCACGCAGACGGCCGCCGGACTCCTCCAGAAGGCGGGTGGCCGACGGCCCGTCGACCCCGGCGAGCAGCACGAGGATCGCGTTCTTCACCTCGCCGCCGGTGACGTCGAGGGCCCGCTCGATCTCCGCGTCGTCCGCGCCCGTCGCCAGCGAGACGATCCGCCGCGAGCGGGCCCGCAGCTTCTCGTTCGAGGCCCGCACGTCGACCATCAGGTTCCCGTACGTCTTGCCCAGCCGGATCATCGTGATCGTCGACAGCATGTTCAGCACCAGCTTCTGCGCGGTGCCCGCCTTCAGCCGGGTCGACCCGGTGAGCAGCTCGGGACCGACGACCACCTCGATGCCGTGCTCGGCGGCCGCGGCCAGCGCACTGCCCGGGTTGCAGGCCAGCCCGACGGTCAGCGCACCGGCCGAGCGCGCGTACTCCACCGCGCCGAGCGCGTACGGGGTGCGCCCCGACGCGGAGATCCCGACCACCGTGTCCCCGGCGGTCAGCGCGAGCCCGGCCAGATCCGCCCGCGCCAGCTCCCGCGAGTCCTCGGCGCCCTCGACGGAGGTCACCATCGCCGGCGGCCCGCCCGCGACGAGTCCCACGACCTGGCCGGGGGCGGTGTCGAAGGTCGGCGGACACTCGGACGCGTCCAGCACGCCGAGCCGCCCGGCCGTTCCCGCCCCGGCGTACACCAGCCGCCCGCCGCGCTCCATCCGCGCGGCGATCGCGTCGACGGCGGCGGCGATCTCGGGCAGCCGCGCGGCCACGGCGGCGGCCACCCTGGCGTCCTCGCCGTTCATGAGCCGGGCGATGTCGAGGGTGGGCAGCCGGTCGATCTCGGCGAGTTCGGGCCGGAAGGCCTCGGTGGTGAGCGACCCGAGCTGGGCGAGCAGGTCGTCGGGGCGGGGGGTGGAGGTCATGGCAGCGGCTCTTTCTCTCCGGCGCGGGTCGGCCGACTCCGGCGCAGGGCGGTCGACGTGTCCCCACGGTCTACCGGTGCCGGTGCGCCAGGGCCTCGTACGACGCGGCCAGCGCCGGTGCCGCCGTGTCGTACGTGCGCTGCGCCACCCCCACGAACAGGCAGTCCACCACCAGCAGCTGGCCGGTCCTGGACGACATCGCCGCCGGCCGCAGCTCGCTCTCCCGGGCCGTCGACGTCGTCAGCACCTGATCCGCGTACTGTGCGACCGCCCCGCCCGGCCGCCCGGTGACGGCGACGGTCGTGGCGCCCCGCTCGAAGGCGACCCGCAGCGGTTCGACGACGTCCCGCGTCGACCCGGAGTGCGTGATCGCGACGGCGACGTCCCCCGCCCGCAGCTGCACCGCGTTCGTCACCGCGAGGTGCGGGTCGCTGTGGGCGTGGGCCACGAGCCCTATCCGCAGCAGCTTCTGCACGAGGTCCTGGGCGACGAGCCCGGACGCGCCGACGCCGTAGACGTCCGTCCTGCGGGCGGCGGCCACCGCCGCCACCGCCGCCCCGAGCTGCACGGTGTCGAGCCCGGCGGCGGTGTCGGCGAGGGCCTGCCGTTCGTCGCGGGCGAGTTTGGCGACGACGTCCGCGATCGGGTCGTCGACCGCGATGTCGGTGGTGAGGGCGGGGGCGCGGCCGGACTGCTGCTGCGCCGCGAGCCCGGCGAGGGCGAGCCGCAGGTCGCGGTAGCCGGGGTAGCCGAGCAGCCGGGCGGTGCGCACGACGGTCGCCTCGCTGGTGCCGGTGCGCTGCGCGAGGCGCGTGACGGTGAGCGCCGCGCAGCCCGCCGGGTCGCCCGCGACGGTCTCGGCGACGCGCTGCATCGAGCGGGTCATGGACGGGGCGAGCGCGCGGACCCGGGCGGCGAGGGCGCCGCCGAAAATTTCCGTCACGTCCTGGGTCACCCCTGAAAAATATTTCCGGCCCGGTGCCACGGTCAAGAGTGCGCACAATGGATGCATGGATCCCTCCCCTGCCCGCATCAGCCCACTGGAGCAGGCGTTGCACGCCGCGCGCGCCCTCGTCCTCGCCGACCTGGCCTCGGGCGAGGTGGCCGCGGCGGACGTGGTGTCCCTGGTCGAGGAGTCCGTGACGCAGCGGCGCTGGTGGGTGGAGCAGTGGCCGGACGGGGTGGCCTTCGTGGCCGGACTGGTGGCGCAGGACGTGCAGGACGCCCTGCTGGAGCGCCACGGCCGCTGGCCGATCTGCCCGGTGTGCGGCTCGGGCGACCCGCACGCCCTGGAGGTCGAGCCCGAACTCGGGCCCGACCCGCACTGGGTGTGCCACCGGGCGGGTGTGAAGGTCGCGGCGGTCGGGTCGCTGGGGCCTGCGTCCGGCCGGGCCTCGTGAGGCGCGCGTGACGATCTACGTCGATCCGCCGGACTGGCCCGGCCACGGACGGATGTGGTCCCACCTCGTCAGCGACGTGTCCTTCGACGAACTGCACGCGTTCGCGGACGGGTTGGGCGTGCCCCGGCGGGCGTTCGAACGCGACCACTACGACATTCCCTCGCACCGGTACCCCGACGTGGTCGCGGCCGGCGCGGTGCGGGTCAGCAGCCGCGAGGTGGTACGGCTGCTGACGGCGGCCGGACTGCGGCGGCCCAAGGGGCGCCGCCTGCCCTAGGGACGGGATGGCTCGCAGGACCGCGGGGCGCGGCGCGTGTACAGCCGTAGCGTGTCGTCCTCCAGGAGGGGCTCCCGCGCCACGTCGGCCCGGACGAACCCGGCGCGGGTCAGCACGGCCTGCGAGGGGGTGTTCGCCTCCTCCACCGCCGCGTACAGCAGGTGTACGTCGTCCCGCGCGAGCGCCCACCTCGCGAGGGCGTCGACCGCCTCGGTGGCGTAGCCGTGGCCGCGGGCGGGCGCCACGAGGTCGTAGCCGATCTCGGTGCGGCCCTCCTCGTCGGGCATCCCGTGGAAGCACAGGCTGCCGACGGCCCGGCCGTCCGCCCGCCGGACGATGACGAACACGCCGAACTCGGGCCGGTGCACCCCGGCGTCGTACGCCTTCAGCAGGCCGGCGGCGACCTCGCGGGTGCCCTCGTAGGGGGCGTCGCCGAGCCAGCCGAAACCGCCGTCGCCGCCCGCGACCAGGTCGGCGGCGGCCGCCGGGGTGAGGCCTTCGAGGGTGAGGCGTTCGGTGGGCAGGACCAGGTTGTTGTGCCAGCGCCAGCCGGTGACCGGGGCGCGGCCGGGCAGCTCGCCGCGGCCGGTGGCCCACAGCAGGGTCGGCCAGGGCTCGGGGCCCGGCCGCACGTGCGGGAAGATCCGGCTGAGGACGGCCTCGCACAGCCCGGCGGGCGGCTCGTACGCCAGGCCCAGGCCCTCGGCGATGTCGTGGGTGTGCAGGAGGACCTCGGCGATGCCCATCGCGGCGAAGCCCTCGCGGTTCGCGCTGCGGAAGGGGTACGGGTGGAAGGCGCGGACCCGGGGCGGGGTGGTGCGGACGGTGGCGGCGAGCAGGGCGCCGGTGGTCTCGACGACGTCCAGGACGCCCGCCTGGTCGGTGCCCTCGTCGAAGGCGATCTCGAAGGGCACGTACGCCGTCTGCGCCCGGCCCGCCAACTGCCCGGCGTAGGCGATGAGATCGCTCGCCATGTGTTCCGCCGTCCGCCGGCAGGTCCACTCCAGCCGGCCGGCCCGCACACCGGTCCAGTCCTTGTCCGCCACCGTCCGCAGCAGTTCCACGCAGCCCGCCACGGCCTCCGTCACCTGATCCCCGCCCCATGCGCGCATGACGTGCAGGGTAGGCGGGCGCGGGGCTCAGATCGACAGCATGTCCAGCTCCGCGCGCATGTTGTACCGGGCGGTCGCCTCCCACCGCCCCGCCCCGTACGGGGTGCGGAACAGGCGGGGCAGGCCGAGGAGACGGCGCAGTACGGCGGCCCGGCCCTCGCGGAAGGCGTCGTCGGGCAGGAAGTGGTACTCCTCGCGGATCTCGGCCGCGTAGGCGGCGTACGCCGACGGTGGCGCGGCGAGGATCGCGAGGTCGGCGTCGCACAGCACCTGGCCGTCGCGGTCGTCGTCGGCCGGGTCGTGGGTGACGGTGAGCCGGACCAGGCGGGCCACCTCGGCGGTCTTCGCCGCCGGCAGTCCGGCCTCGGGGAGCGCGCGCTCGGCGAGGCGGGCGGAGCGGTCCTCGTTCTCGGAGCGGTCGGGGAGGTGGACGGCGTCGTGGAACCAGGCGGCCAGGCGGACGACGTCCGGGTCGTCGGCGTACTCCTGGAGCGTGTCGATCCGGTCGAGGACCGCGGTGAGGTGGGTGAGCGTGTGGTAGCGGCGCTGCGGCTCCTGCCAGCGGCGCAGGAGGTCGTCGGCGTAGGGTGCGGGGTCCGGGGCGGCCGGGGCGGCGGGACCGGCGGCGGAGGCCGGGGCGCGGGCGGCTTCGAGGGTGCGGCGGAAGCGGGCGCGCAGGGCTTGCGGGGCGGTGTCCCCGGCGCGGGGGCGGTCGGGTGCGGGGTGGTCGGCCATGCCGTCATTCTCGCCCGGCCCGGCCGGGGACGCGGGGGTGAGCGCGGCGGCTCGCAGGCGTACCCTGGAATTGGACTAGACCTGTAGAGCCGTCGACGAATGGGGTCCCATGAGCAAGCGTGCAGTCCTGGAGGTGATCGCCCTCGACGCGCAGGACGCGGTCGCCGCCCAGGCCGGAGGCGCCGACCGCCTCGAAGTGGTCACCGACATCGCCGCCGACGGGCTCACCCCGCCCGCCGCGACGTTCGCCGCCGTCCGGGCCGCCGTCGACATCGACCTGCGCGTCATGCTGCGCCTGACCGACGGGTTCGCCGCCGGTGACGTCGGGCGGCTCGTCCGGGCCGCCGGAACGCTGCGGGCGGCCGGGGCGGACCAGTTCGTGCTCGGCTTCCTCGACGCGGAGGGCGGCGTGGACCTGGCCGCCGTCGAGCGGCTGGTCGCGGAACTGGACGGCTGCCCGTGGACGTTCCACCGGGCCATCGACCACACGGCCGACCGGGACGCCCTGCGCAAGCAGTGCGAGGGACTGCCCGGACTCGACACCTACCTCACGGCCGGATCGGCCGCGGGCGTCGACGACGGATTGCCCGTGCTGGTCGCGGAGGCGGGCCGGCAGGGGGAGCAGGGGTACGAGCAGGAGGTTCTGGTGGGGGGAGGGCTGCGGCTCGAACACGTGCCGGCGCTGCGGGCGGCGGGCGTCGACGCGTTCCACATCGGCGGGGCGGCCCGGCCGGACGGCTGGCGGGGGCCGGTGTCGGCGGAGGCCGTGGGGGAGTGGCGGCGGGTACTGGACGAGGGGTGAGGCGAGGGGGCCGGGGCCTGCGCCGGGAGCGGAGGAACGCCTCCCCCGCCCCCGGTCCCCGCTCGAACGGGGACCGGGGGCGGAAGGGCGGTCACCGGTCGGCCAGTTGGGGCGGCAGGGCGGTGGCGTGGGTGACCACCAGCCCCGAGACGGCTCGGGTCAGCGCCACGTACAGGCGGCGCAGTCCCGTCCGTTCGTCCGGCTCGGCCTCCACCACCGCGCCCGGCTCGTCCAGGACGACGTGGTCGTACTCCAGGCCCTTGGCCAGGGAGGCCGGGACCAGGGTCAGGCGGGTCTCCCGGGTGGTCTCCTCGCCCGGGGCCAGGAAGGGGATCCCCGCCGCCCCGAGGGCCTTCGCCAGTGCGGGCACGCGGGCGTCGGCCGCGATCAGGCCCGTCGACCCCTCGTTGCGGAGCGACTCCTCGCAGGCGGCGACGACGTCCCCGTCGTGCGACACCGCGCGGATCTCGAAGAAGCCGGGGTTCTCCCGGACGGAGGCGACCGGCGTCAGGCCCGGCGCGATGTGCGGCAGCAGCCGGGAGGCGTAGGCGATGACGTCCGTCGGGACGCGGAAACCGGCCGTCAGTTCCTCGACGACCGCGTCGGCCTTGCCGAGGTGCGCGAGGGCCTCCTCCCAACTGCGCGTCGCCCAGGGCGTGGTGCCCTGCGCCAGATCACCCAGGACGGTCGCGCTGCCCGTGGTGCAGCGGCGGCCGACCGCGCGGTACTGCATGGGGGACAGGTCCTGCGCCTCGTCGAGGACGACATGGCCCAGGGAGTGCGTGCGCTCCACGAGGTCGCCGGCCTCGTCGATCAGCACCGCGTCCGCGGCGGACCACCTGGCCGACCTCACCGACCGCACCGGCTTCGCCCACAGGATCGCCGTGCGCTCCTCCTCGGTCAGGATCCCCTCCGCGTGTTCCGCGAGGAACTCCGCGTCCGTGAGCAGCCGCAGCACCAGCTTCGCCGGGTCGACGGGCGGCCAGACGGCCTTCACGGCGGCCTTGACGGCGCTGTTGCGGGCCACGGCGTCCTGCACCCGGTCGTCGGGCGCCTCTCCGGCCCGCTCCATCTGCACCAGCACGGCGTGCGCGACGCGCTGCGGGAGGGCGTCGCGGGCGGCACCGTAGCGGATGTCGCGGTCGAGCAACTCGCGGACGATCTGCTCCAGTTCGTACGCCGGGACCCGCCAGCGGCGCGATCCGCGGACGACGACGACCGGCTCGGTCGGCAGGGTGACGTGGGAGTACAGCGCCCGCCGCAGCACCTCGGCCATCCTCGCGTCGCCCTTGACGACCGCCGCGGGGGCCTCGTCCGTGCCCCGCACCTCCACCTGCGCGACGAGGTCGTCGACGGTGGCCTGGCGGACCGTCAGCTCGCCCAGCGCGGGGAGCACCTGCTCGATGTAGCTGAGGAAGGACCGGTTCGGGCCGATGACCAGCGTGCCGGTGCGGGCCAGCCGCTCGCGGTGCGCGTACAGCAGGTACGCCACCCGGTGCAGGCCGACGGCCGTCTTCCCGGTGCCGGGGCCGCCCTGCACGCACACCGAGCCGCCCAGCCCGCTGCGGACGATCTCGTCCTGCTCGGGCTGGATGGTGGCGACGATGTCCCGCATCGGACCGACACGCGGCCGCTCGATCTCCCGCTGGAGCAGCTTGCTGGTGCCGGCCGCCTCGGCCGGGTCCGAGAGGTGCTCGTCCTCGTACGCGGTGAGGTCGCCGCCGGTGTAGCCGAAGCGGCGCCTGAGGCCGACGTCCATCGGGTCCTTCCTGGAGGCCCGGTAGAACGGCTGCGAGACCGGCGCGCGCCAGTCGATGACCATCGGGTCGCCGTCGTGGTCGTGGACGTGCCGGCGCCCGATGTAGAAGCGTTCCCCTTCCGCGCCCTCGGCCCGCTCGGCGCCGGGGGCGCGGAGGTAGTCCAGCCGGCCGAAGAACAGCGGGGTGTCGCTGAGGTCGGCGAGCGCCTTGACGCGGTCGGCGATCTGGCGCTCCAGGATCTGCGCGTTGACCCAGTTGGCGGTGACGTCGCTGATGTCGAGGGACTGCACGTCCTCGCGCATGGCGCGCAGCGCGGCGCGGGAGGCGGCGAGGTGGGAGCGCTCGCGGAGGAGCGGGTCGGCGGCGGACACGGGCGTGGACAAGGGGGTGCCTCCGGGCCTGCGGAAAGGGGTGACTGCGGAAAGCCGTCCGGTTTCCGTCCGGGCGGCGGCGCTCCCTGGGGAGGCGGGCAAGAGCGGAGATTCTAGGACCTGGGGGCCTCGCGAAGCCAACGGGTTTCCGCCCGGCCTCCGTCCTGCCCGCCTGCCCGTCCTGCCGCCTGCCTTCTTCTCCCCGTCCCCTGGGGGACGGGCCCCTCTCCCCGGAGGAACCGCTCCGCCCGGAGGCGGACGGGAGGCCCCCCGAAGTGGCCCCCGGGACCGATGCCGCCCTTATGTCCGCGATCGCACCATGGAGGTATGAGCACAGCGACCTTCACCCCAGCCCCCGCCCCGGGCCGCCCGCCCGGCGCGACCCCCGTCTCCGGCGGCCACCACCACCGTCTGGGCGACGCCCTGCACGCGATCCGCGTCTTCGCGGGCGCGGCCTTCGACGTGGTGATCCTCGGCGAGTACGGCGAGGAGGTGGGCGTCCGCCGCAAGCACCTCGTGCTGGTCCCGCCGCGCGGCTGAGTACGTGCGGCGCCCGGCCTGAGTACCCGCGCCGATGCCCACCCGCACCGCCCGGCGGTTGGCTCGGGGCATGACGACACCGCACCCCGCGCCGTACCCGGGACCGCACGCGATGCCCGTCCCGGTCCCCGCCGACCAGGACCGCCATGCCTGGGTGGCCCCGCTCGTCGCGACAGTTCTGCTGATCTTCCTGGCGCCGGCGGCCCTGTTCCTGGGCGGTCTCTCGGCGATGGCGACCGACAGCTGCGGTCCCGACGACTGCTCGGCGGCGCTGAACACGTCCCTGACGCTGATCTACGGCATCCTCGAACTCGGCGGACCGGTCACCCTGGCCGCCTTCGTCGCCGCCTGGGCCCTGCCCTGGAAGCGCCGCTGGTCGGCCGTGCGCGCCTGCCTGGCCGCCGCGTCACTGCTGCCGCCGCTGACCGTGCTGTTCCTGGTGTTCACCCTGCCCGCGCCGTAGGCCCCGCCCCGCTCGGGCGTCCTCCGCCCGCGCCGTGGCCCCCGCTCCCGCTCCCGCTCAGACGTCCTCCGCCAGCAGTTCGTCCGCGTCCATGATCCGGTAGGCGTAGCCCTGTTCGGCGAGGAAGCGCTGCCGGTGGGCGGCGAAGTCCTGGTCGAGCGTGTCGCGGGCGACGACCGAGTAGAAGTGCGCCTGGTGGCCGTCCGCCTTCGGCCGCAGCACCCGTCCCAGCCGCTGCGCCTCCTCCTGGCGCGAGCCGAAGGTGCCCGACACCTGGATGGCGACCGTCGCCTCGGGCAGGTCGATCGAGAAGTTCGCGACCTTCGACACCACCAGCACGCTGATCTCGCCCTGCCGGAACGACTCGAACAGCTTCTCGCGCTGGGCGTTGGACGTCTCGCCCTTGATGACCGGCGCGTCCAGGTGCTCCCCCAGCTCGTCGAGCTGGTCGATGTACTGCCCGATGACGAGGATCTGCTGCCCGGCGAACCGCCGCACGATCGCCTCCGTCACCTTCCGCTTGGTCTCGGTGGTGGCGCAGAAGCGGTACTTCTCCTCGGCCTCGGCGGTCGCGTACGCGAGCCGCTCGGAGTCCGTCAGGTTCACCCGGACCTCGACGCAGTCCGCGGGCGCGATGTAGCCCTGCGCCTCGATCTCCTTCCACGGAGCGTCGAACCGCTTCGGCCCGATGAGGGAGAACACGTCCGACTCGCGGCCGTCCTCGCGCACCAGCGTGGCCGTCAGGCCCAGCCGGCGCCGCGCCTGGAGGTCGGCGGTGAACTTGAAGACCGGCGCCGGCAGCAGGTGCACCTCGTCGTAGACGATCAGCCCCCAGTCACGGGAGTCGAACAGCTCCAGGTGCGGGTAGACGCCCTTCCGCCTGGTCGTCAGCACCTGGTAGGTGGCGATGGTGACGGGGCGGATCTCCTTGCGCGTCCCGCTGTACTCGCCGATCTCCTCCTCGGTCAGCGACGTCCGCTTGATCAGCTCGTGCTTCCACTGCCGGGCGGAGACGGTGTTGGTGACGAGGATCAGCGTGGTCGACTTGGCCTGCGCCATCGACCCCGCCCCCACCAGCGTCTTGCCCGCACCGCAGGGCAGGACGACGACGCCGGACCCGCCGTGCCAGAAGTTCTCCACGGCCTGCTTCTGGTAGGGCCGCAGCGCCCAGCCGTCCTCGGCCAGCTCGATCGGGTGCGCCTCGCCGTCGACGTACCCCGCGAGGTCCTCGGCGGGCCAGCCCAGCTTCAGCAGGGTCTGCTTGATCTGCCCGCGCTCGGAGGGGTGCACGGCGACCGTGTCGGGGTCGATCCGGGCCCCGACCAGCGGGGCGACCCGCTTGGACCGCAGGATCTCCTCCAGGACCGGCCGGTCCGTGGTGGTCAGTACGAGACCGTGCGCGGGATGCTTGCTGAGCGTCAGCCGCCCGTAGCGGTCCATCGTCTCGGCGATGTCCACCAGCAGCGCGTGCGGCACCGGGTACCGGCTGAACTCCACGAGCGCGTCCACCACCTGCTCGGCGTCGTGCCCGGCGGCGCGCGCGTTCCACAGGCCCAGCGGGGTCAGCCGGTAGGTGTGGATGTGCTCGGGCGCCCGCTCCAGCTCCGCGAACGGCGCGATGGCCCGACGGCACGCGTCGGCCCGCTCGTGGTCGACCTCCAGGAGCAGGGTCTTGTCCGATTGGACGATGAGTGGACCATTCACGCGCGGCACCCTTCCCTTCACGGCCGTGGCACGCGGCCAAACGTCCAGTGTGCCCTACCGGCCGCGACGGGGGCGGGGGTGCGCCACAGTGGCCTTCATGACAGCCACGGGCGAGCGGGTCGAACGGGTGGACGAACAGGATCGGGTGATCGGGGTGGTGGACCGCGGCGAGGCCGTCGCCCGCCAGTGGCTGCACCGCGTCGCCACGACCGTCTGCCGCGACGCGCACGGCCGGTTCCTGGTGCACCGGCGGCCGGAGACCGTGTCCCGCTTCCCCGGCTGTCACAACTGGCTGATCGGCGGAGCCGTCGAGCCCGGCGAGTCCTACGAGCGGGCCGCCGCCCGTGAGCTCGCCGAGGAACTCGGCGTGCGGGCGCCGGTCCGGCCCCTGTTCAGGTTCCTGTGCCGGGGAGCGATCAGCCCGTACTGGCTCGGCGTCCACGAAGCCGTCGTCACCGGCGGCCTCACCCCCGACCCGGCGGAGATCGACCGGTACGCCTGGGTCACCGAGAGCGAGCTGTGGGACATGGCCGGGCGCCGCACGTTCGTCCCCGACGGCGCGGCGGCCCTGCGCCGGCACGCGGCTACGGCTGGTCGTCCGCCAGCTCCGCCACTCCCGTGATCCGGTGCAGCGGGTACGTCCTGACCTCGTCCGCGGTGTGGTCGTACGCCGTCACGAAGCCGCCCTCCACCCGGACCGGGGCGATGACGCGCTGGCTGGCGGACCCCTCGGCGTTGACGTAGCCGATCCACACGGCCTCGCCGGTCAGGACGGCGGCCTGCACGGTGGCGAGGGTCTCCGCGGGCGAGGTGCGGGGCAGCGCGCCGGGCGCCTGCGCCGCGGCGTCGTCGGCCGGCTTGCGGGGGGCCGTGGACGCCAGGTCACCGGCGCGGATCGCCCGGATCGCGGCCGACAGCAAGGTGTCGTCGGGGACGGGCGGACCCTCCGGCACCGGTTCCGGTGCGGTGCGGGGCGGGCTGCGGTGGGCGTCGGCGCGGGTGATCAGGACGTCGCCCTCCGCCGACTCGGCGGCCGGCGCGAACCCCATCGCCCGCAGCCCGTCGAGGAGGGCCGCCGGGTCGGCCCCGGCCGCCAGTACGGTCGGCGCGAGACGGCGCAGCCGCAGGGCGACGGCGCGCTTGTCGGCGAGGATCTCGTTCAGCATCGCGTCGTCGTCGCAGCGCACGTACGCCGAGGCGGCGCCCACCCGCAGATGCCCGTGCCGGCGCGCCACGTCGTCGATCAGGTACGCCAACGGCTGCGGGACCGGCGTACGGGAGTGCTCCGCGAGGAAGGCGTGCAGGTCGGAGGCGGTACGGCCGGCGTCCAGGGCGCGGCGTACGGAACCGGGCGTGAAGCGGTAGACGGTCGCCCCGCCCTTCGACTCGACGTCGGCCAGCACGCCCAGCATGTCGGCGAGCGGCCGGTGCAGCGGGCCCGGCGCCACCGCGGTGAGGTCAGCCTGGAGCAGCACGTGGTCCAGCGGCTCGGGAAGCAGCGGCGCCAGCAGCCGCACGGCGGCGGCGGAGGCGGCGGCCTGCTCGGCGGCCGGGAGAGGGCCGGGCGCGAGGGTCGTCGCGGCCGTGGCCGCGGTGTGGTGGGGGAAGGGAAGCTTGTCGCCGGGGCCCGGTGCGGCGTGTGCGCCTCCGGCCGCGGGAGACGCCTCGTCGCCTCGGGCCGCCGGCCGGTCCGCCGCCGGGCCGAGGAGGGCCCGGCCCTGGGACGACAGGGCGCCTCGGCCCGTGACGCCCAGCAGTTCCGCCTCCGACAGGGCCCAGCCGGCCAGCCGGGCGCGCAGGTCGTCCTCGCGCTGGGGTCCGCGCAGGGGGCGCTCCCAGCTCAGCCGGGCGAGCACCGACTCGGCGGTCGGCGCGGTGCCCTCCGTGAGCCCGGCCAGCAGCGCCAGCACCCGGCGGCGCACCTCCGGCGCGGCCGAGCGGTCCAGGCCCGGCCCGAGCGCCGACAGCGTCCGCTCCTTCGCGTCCCGCCCGCCGACCAGCCCGGGCGTCCGGGTCCCCGCCAGCCAGGCCTGAGCCAGCCGGACCCAGCGCTCGGCGGCCGGAAGCTCCAGCCACTCGTCGTAGGCCGGGGTGGCCGCGTACCGCTCGTCGGCCTCGCCGTCGGAGGCGACCAGCCCGGCTGCGTACGCCAGCTCGACCCAGAACGCGGCCATCGGCTCCGACACGTCCAGGGCGACGGCCGTCCGCTTCAGGTCCCGCAGGCTCAGCCCGCCCGCGCGCAGCACCGCCGGCCCGCCCTCGTCCCACTCCTTCAGCAGCTCCTCGACGGTCGCCGTCGCGGTGTACGCCTGCCCCGCCGCGGCCGCGTCCACCACCTGCGGACGGTGCGTCGCGGCCGGCTCGACGGCGGGCGGCACCGGCTCGGGCGTGCGGTGCGCGCGGCCTGCCCGCAGGTGCAGGGCCACCTCGCGCGGCAGGACGACCGTGCCGGGCGAGGTCGGCAGCAGCAGCCCCCGGTCCAGCAGCCAGCGCAGCCGGGCCCCCGGCTCGGCGGTGACCTGCCCGTACGGCGGCCCCCACACCAGCCGGTCCAGTACGTCGAGGGACTCGGCGGGAGCCCCGGCGAGCAGCGCGCCCATCTTCCGGCGGTCGCCGAACAGGCCGGCCAGCGCGCCGGCCGCGGAGACGGGGTCATGGGTGGACGGCAGCCCGGCGGCCGTCACGATCTCCTGGATCCGGCCCGGCGACATGCCCGCGGTGGCCTCCCGCACGGACGGGCCGAGCCCGGTCGGCGAGGGGTGCTGCGGGGACGGGGCGAGCAGCTCGCGCGCGGTGCGCACCAGCCGGAGCCGGTCGTCGTCGCCCCAGACCAGGGCCTGCTCCCGCAGCACGGCCACCGCCCCCGGAAGGGCGGCGGCGACGGCCGCGTCCCGCTCGTCCCCCGCCATCAGCCCCAGCAGCTCCTCGTACGCCGCCGGTTCCGCCGCCACGGCCAGCGCCTCCGCCGTCTGGAGCGTGAACCGGTCCAGCCGCTCCAGGGCCCGCACCACCGACGCCCGGGTCCCGGCGCGGGTGGCGAGCTGGGTGAGGTCGGTGGGGACCGGCGTGACGAGGTCGGGGCGGGCGCGCAGGAGCGCGGCCAGGGACGTGTCGTCCCGGGCACGGAGCGCCTCCGCGAGGGAACGCGGGGCCGAGGGCTTCTCGTCGCTGCTCATCCGCTCCACGGTAGCGGGTGGCGGGCCCGGGAAGAGGGTGCCGCCGGGGCCGGGAACCCGTGCGCCGGGCGGGTGACGGACGAACGGAACATTTCCCCGGTGGCCCCGGAGCCGCGGAACTCCCGCCGCGAGTACGGCGACCGCGGCGACCGCCTCCGCCCGCAGGCGCCGAACTCCCTCCCCCCGCCCGCCGTCGTGAACGGCCGGGCGGCGGCCACGCTGCGCTAACGTCGTGTCGCGGGGTATCCAAGGCACCGGCCCCGGAGGGGACTTCGTGGGTATCGAAAGCGATCAGGTCGTCTACGAGTATCTGAGCCGCGTCGGCGACGTGGCGCAGCAGCGGCAGTTGTCGTCGGCCACGCGCATGCGGCTCGTGTCCGAACTGCGCAACGAGATCGACCGGCGCCGCGCCAGGGCGCCCGTCGACAGCCCGGCCGCCGTCCGCCGCATCCTCGACCGGCTCGGCAGCCCCGACGAGGTCGTCTCGGCGGTCGGCGGCACCCGCGGCGGCGCCGAACCGCAGGCCCCGCCCGCCGCGGTGCCCGTCCAGCGGCAGCAGGAACCGCCGGACGCCTCCGGACGGCGGCCCAAAGGGCTGCGGCGCGTCGTGCCCGGCCCCCGGCAGCGCCCCGACGCGCCCGCCGCCGCCCCGGACGTCCCGTCGCCGCCGCACCGCGCGGGCGCGCACGAACTGGGCGGTGTCGGGGAGACCCCGGACTGGTGGCGCCGGGAGGCGACCCCGTTCGGGCTGGGGGAGGAGGTGCCGGGGTTCGTCGGCGGGGTGGAGATCGCGGACATGCTGAGGCCGCCGCCCCCGCCGGCGTCCCCGTCGGCGCAGGGGAAGGCGCCCCCCACGGCGCCGGTACCGGAATCGGACCCGGAGGAGCCCGCCGCCCGCCGCCGCTTCCTTCCGGCGCTGCCCCGCGGCCGCTGGAGCAACCCGCTGCTGCTCATCGCCGCCGCCTGCCTGGTGGCGGGCACGGTGACCGGCCAGTGGCTCGCGCTGCTCGTCGGCTGGGCCATCGCCTACGCCTCCCGGCGGCTGTCCGACCGCGAGACCAAGTGGGCGGTCATGGTCCTGCCCGGTCTCGCCGTCGCCGCGGGCGTCGGCTGGCTCTGGGGCCGTACGGCCGGCCGCTGGGGCGCCCCGATCCCCGAGGGCCACATGAACGAGGCACTGGCCGAGACCTGGCCGTGGGTCCTGCGCGGCGCGGCCCTGGCCTCGGCCCTGTTCCTGGTGTGGCGCTCCCAGCGGACCAGATAGCCGACCGGGCGGCGGACCGCACGCCGAAGGCGGGCCGGCGCCGGTGCCGCCGAACCGGGCCGCGCGGCCGGTGTTGCGGGGTGCCGCCACTCCCGGCCTCGCCCGAGCGGGGGTCCCGTTCGCCGAGCGGCAGGCCTGCCCGCAGCGTGCGGCGGCTGCCTCCGGCCGGTCCCGGCGAGCCGGCCAGGGGGCCGCACGCCGAGGGCGCCCGGTGCCGGTGCCGCCGCGCGGCCGGTGCTGCGGGGTGCCTCCCGCTGCCGGCCTCGCTCGCTCGGGGCCCGTTCCCTCCTGGCGGCGGGCCCGTCCGCAGCGTGTGGCGGCTGCTTCGGGGCGGTCCCGGTGAGCCGGCCGGGGGCTGCCTGCCGGGGGTGTCCGGTGTGGGTGGCGGCTCGCGCGGCCGGTGTTGCGGGGTGCCTCTCGCGCTCTCGGCGTGACTCGATCGGGGGATCTCCGCCGGGCCCCGCGGGCAGCCGCAGGCCGGCGGCTACTCGCCGCGGACACCGGGACGCGGACCCGCGAGTCGGGGCGGATCGGCGCCCGCCCGGGGTCGGCGCCCGCACCCGGGCGGCGGTCGGCGGGCAGCCGCGCGGACGGCACGGGGCGCCTGCCCGCGGCCGGACGGGCGGGGGCACGGGACGCCGTGGCCCCGCGAGGGCCGCGACACCGCGGCCCCCGCGGGGGCTCGGCAGAATGGGGGCATGACTTCCCCGCGCTCCGCCGCTCCCGTCGTCGGGTTCGATCTCGACATGACCCTCATCGACTCCCGGCCGGGCATCCACGCCGCCTATGTGGAACTGGCCGCCCGCAGCGGGACGTACATCGACGCGGATCTGGTGGTGACGAGGCTGGGGCCGCCGCTGGAGGACGAGATGGCGCAGTGGTTCCCGGCGGAGCGGGTCGCGGCGATGGCCGACCTGTACCGGGAGATCTACCCGGAGTACGCCGTCACCCGCACGTCCGCCATGCCCGGCGCACGGGAGGCGGTCGAGGCGGTGCGGGCGGCGGGCGGCCGGGCGATCGTGGTCACCGCGAAGTGGGAGCCGAACGCCGAGCTCCACCTGACGCACCTGGGCATCGAGGCGGACGCCGTCGTCGGCAACCTGTGGGCGGAGCAGAAGGCGGTGGCGCTGCGCGAGCACGGCGCCGGCGTCTACGTGGGCGACCACGTGGGAGACGTCCGCGGCGCCCGCACCGCCGGCGCGCTGTCGGTGGCCGTCCCCACGGGCCCGTGCGGCGCGGACGACCTGCGCGAGGCCGGCGCCGACGTGGTCCTCCCGGACCTGACGCACTTCCCGGCCTGGCTCACCGGACACGTGGCCGCCGGGGCGGCCTGACCGAAGGCCGCAGCGCCCCGCGCCCCGGCGGTCACCGCCCCCGCGCCCCGGCGGCTACCGCGCCCCGCGCGCCTGTCGGCGCCCGGCCGCGACGGACCGCAACACCCCCGCGCCCGCGATCAGGAACCCGACACCCATGAGCATGCTCAGACCGAACATGTAGGTCGGAAACGGCGTCGTGCCGAGGAACAGCGGGGCCACGGTGACCAGTGTGGCCACGGCGCCGATGAAGAACACGATGGCACCGGCACGGATCAGTCGGTCACCGGGAGCGGCGGAATTCGTTTGGGTTTTGTCACGCACCCGACCAGGGTAGTTCCCAGCGCGAAGGAACAACCGGGAGACGTCTTGTCACCCGGGCGAAGACCATTAGCCTTGGTAGCGGCGGGTCGAGGTCGACCCGCCGCGGTGTTGTCAAGAGCCGTTTCCCCAGCAGTTTTCCGACGAGCACGAGGACGAGGACAGACGTGCCTACCGGCAAAGTCAAGTGGTTCAACAATGAGAAGGGCTTCGGCTTTCTCTCCCGTGACGACGGCGGTGACGTCTTCGTCCATTCCTCGGTCCTCCCCGCCGGAGTCGAGACGCTCAAGCCGGGCCAGCGCGTGGAGTTCGGCGTCGTGGCCGGACAGCGCGGTGACCAGGCACTCTCGGTCGTGGTCCTCGATCCGACGCCCTCGGTCGCGGCGGCCCAGCGCAAGAAGCCGGACGAACTCGCCTCCATCGTCCAGGATTTGACGACCCTCCTCGAGAACATCACGCCGATGCTGGAGAAGGGCCGTTACCCCGAGAAGAACTCCGGCAAGCAGATCGCGGGTCTGCTGCGCGCCGTCGCCGACCAGCTGGACGTGTGACCGGAAGGCGTCGACCCGCTTTACGGGAAATCGAGTGACCGCGGGCCGAGGGGCGGCACCAGCCCCTCGGCCGCCGCGCGCGTGAGGAGTCCGCGTACGGCCGCGTAGCCGTCCTCGCCGAGGTCGGCCGTGAACTCGTTGACGTACAGCCCGATGTGCTGGTCGGCGACGGCCGGGTCCATTTCCTGGGCGTGTTCCATGACGTACGGGCGCGACGCCTCGGGATCGTCCCAGGCGGCGTGCACCGAGGCGCGGACGGAGTCGGCGAGGCCGGTCAGGGCCGCGGCGCCGAGCGACCGCTTCGCGATGATGGCGCCGAGCGGGATCGGCAGCCCGGTGGTGGACTCCCAGTGCTCGCCCATGTCCGCGAGTTTGTGCAGTCCGTAGTTCTGATAGGTGAAGCGGGCCTCGTGGATGACCAGGCCCGCGTCGACCTTCCCGTCCCGCACGGCCGGCATGATCTCGTGGAAGGGCATGACGACGATCTCGCCGACCCCGCCGGGCACCATGTCGGCCGCCCACAGCCGGAACAGCAGGTACGCCGTCGACCGCTCGCTCGGCACGGCCACGGTCCGGCCGGCCAGACCCGCACCGACGGCGGCGGGCGAGGCGCCTCCGCGCCCGGCCTCCCCGGTCAGCACCAGCGGCCCGCACCCCCGCCCCAGCGCGCCCCCGCAGGGCAGCAGCGCGTAGTCGTCGAGGACGTAGGGCAGCACGGCGTACGACACCTTGAGCACGTCGTGCTCGCCGCGCTCGGCCATGCCGTTGGTGATGTCGATGTCCGCGAACGTCACGTCGAGCGCGGGCGCGCCGGGGACGCGGCCGTGGGCCAGGGCGTCGAAGACGAAGGTGTCGTTCGGGCAGGGGGAGTACGCGATCTGCAAGGGGTCACCGGTCATGTCGGTTCCAACTCTCCAGGACGGGTGCGAGCTTCCCGAAGGCCGTCGTCAGGGCGGCCAGCGCCTCGCCGACGCGCCAGGCGGCGCGGTCGCGCGGGCCCACCGGGTTGGAGACCGCGCGGACCTCCAGCACGGGCACGCCGTGCGCGACGGCGGCCTCGGCGACGCCGAAGCCCTCCATGGCCTCGGCGAGGGCGCCCGGGTGGCGGGCCCGCAGTGCGGCGGCCCGGGCGGCGGTGCCGGTGACCGTGGAGACGGTCAGGACCGTGCCGGTGCGCGCTCCGGCGGCGGTCGCGGCGGACCGCACCAGGTCGGCCGGCGGGCGGTGGGTGACGGTGCCGAAGCCCAGCTCGGTCACCGGCAGGAAGCCCTCGGCGGTCTCCGCGCCCAGGTCGGCGGCGGTGATCGCGTCGGCGACGACCAGGGAGCCGAGCGGCGCCCCGGGCGCGAAGCCGCCGGCGATCCCGGCGGACACCACGAGGCCGTACGGCGTGCCCGCGAGAGCGGCCGCGGTGAGGGCGGTGGCGGTGGTGGCGGCGGCCAGGGCGGGGCCCACACCGGCCGCGAGGAGGTCGTACGCGGTGCCGGTGCCGGTGCGGTGCAGGGCCGGGGCGCCGGGCAGGCGCACCTCACGGGCCGGCTCCGGGAAGGCCCGTGCCACCGCGTCCCGTTCGGCGGGGACCGCGGTGGCCACGAGGATGCAGGCGCAGGACGTGATCAGTCGTCCTTCTTCAGCTTGAACGACCACAGGCCGGTGACCGCCTGGCTGTCCTTCTTGCCGTCGCCCGCCTTGATGGAGACCAGGGTCGAGTCGCCCTGGGCGCCGTACTGGGCGTTGAAGAAGACGCTGCCCGGGATGGTGCGGTAGGTCTTGGTGCTGTCCTCGGTGAGCGGCTGACCGTTCATCAGGATCGTCCAGCGCTGGTCGGCGATCTCCGGGTCGACACCGAAGCGGACGGTCTCGTCCGGGTCGACGGTGATGGACTTGATGTCCTTGTCGGCCAGGCACTTCGTCAGCTCCGCGGCCTTGAGGACGCCGTCCTCACCGCCGCAGGTGGCCTCCGAGCTGACCGAGGAGGAGCCGACGGTGATCGTGGACAGCGGGGTCGGCTTGTCACACGCCGACAGGACGAGCAGTCCGGCGGAAACGGCGCCGGCGGCGGCGACGGCGCGGCGGCGTCGCACAACGGATCGCATCGAGGTCATGGGGCGAAGGCTATCTGGCACGTCCGGCGCTCCTTCTACGTGGGGTGCGGCGCGGCCGCGGGTTACGCCACGCGGGCTCGGGCCCGCCCGCCCGGCCGGGCGACTTCCGGCCGGGCGGTGCGCTACGCCGGGCGGGCCGGCAGGGCGGGCGGCGGGGCGCCGTGCCGGCGGGGCGAGGTCAGGCGACCTTCGCCCGGGGCGGCCCCTTGTGCCGGGCCGAGCCGATCAGGCTCCGTGCGGTCGTCGTCCAGCCGACGGCGATGACCAGGGCGGCCACGGACAGCCCCAGGGTGCCGTTCAGCGGCATCACGATGCCGACCGCGCCCCCGCACACCCACGACATCTGCAGCAGCGTCTCCGAGCGGGCGAACGCCGAGGTGCGCACCAGTTCGGGCACGTCCCGCTGGATCAGCGCGTCCAGGGACAGCTTGGACAGCGCCTGCGAGAAGCCGGCGACGGCCGTCAGGCAGGCCACCAGGAACGCCCCGAAGAAGACCGCCGCCGTGATCGCCGCGCCCAGCACGACCGCGACCACGGTCACGATGATCAGTTCCGGGGCGCGTGAGCGCAGGGCCGCGCCCACGGAGGTGCCCAGCGCGTTGCCGACGCCCGCCGAGACGGCCACGATGCCCAGCGACACCGCCGCGCCCTGCCCGGTCAGCGGGTGCTCGCGCAGCAGGAACGCCAGGAAGAACGTCAGGAACCCGGACAGCCAGCGCAGGGACGCGTTGGCGCCCAGGGCGTGGGTGACCGCGCTGCCGACCGTCCGCAGGCCGGGGCGCTTGACCGGGCGGATGTGCGGGCCGTGCAGGTGCTCCTCGTCGGCCGCGAGCAGCGCCCGGTCCTCACCCTTGGCCGAGTCCACCTTCGGGGGCAGCGAGAAGGACAGGAACGTGCCCGCGACGAAGATCACGAAGGCGCCGTAGAGCGGGTAGCGCGGGCCGAGGAGCTGGAGGGCCCCGCCCACCGGCGCGGCCACACCGGTGGCCAGCAGGCCGCCCAGGGTGACCCGGGAGTTGGCCCTGACCAGTGAGAAACGCGGTGGCAGCAGGCGCGGCACGACGGCGCTCCTGACCACGCCGTACGCCTTCGACGCCACCAGCACGCCGAGGGCCGCCGGATACAGCTCGAGGCTGCCGCTGACGACGGCGCCGGACAGCACCAGGGCGAGGAGCGCCCGCGCGGCCATCGCGCCCGCCATCGCCGCGCGGCGGCCGTGCGGCAGCCTGTCGAGGAGGGGGCCGATCACCGGGGCGAGGAGCGCGAACGGGGCCATCGTGATGGCCAGGTAGAGCGCCACCCGGCCGCGGGCCTCGTCGGTGGGTACCGAGAAGAACACGGTCGAGGCGAGCGCGATGGTGATCATCACGTCGCCCGCGCCGTTCACGGCGTGCAGTTCGATCAGTTTGCCGAGCCCGGACTCGCCCGCGCCGTGCGCGTGCGTGGCCTTGCGGATGCCACGGGCGGTTCCGGTGAACGGCAGGTGCAGGGCACGGCCGATCGCGCGGACGGACCCGTTCACCCGGCCCGATCCGCTCACCCGGCCCTCCCCTTGTAGCCCTTCGCCCCACCGGTCCCGGTGGCGCCCTGGGGTGTCCTCGCGGCTGCCACTCCGCCATAGTGCCCCGAGAAACCGGGATGTAGCGCGGTTACCGCACGTATGGGCGCGCACTTTCCGGTTCGCGGTCGGTTCCGGGGCCGGTTGCGCGGACGGCTCGTGCGCGGCGTGCAAAGGGGCCGGGTCCGGGCCGGCGCCGGGGGGCCGGGGCGGGGCCGGCGGGGGGACGAGTGCGCGGAAACTCGGCGCGGAGTGCCGTAGAAGCACCGTCGGTGTGGGATGAGCGGCCGCGAACAGGTAGCGTGCGTATCTCAGCCATCCCCCACAATGGATGGCACAGGTGCGCCCGAGCGCGATCGGACGCGGACGTCGACGCGGCCCACTGGTCCGCTCCGTCCGCTCCGCCGCCGGTGGCAACCGCACCCGAGTGACGGCGTAGGAGAGAAGCGATACCTGTGAGCGCAGCGACCACGCGAAGCCGCACCCCCGACCGCCTGTGCGCCGAGGCCGTCGACCTCGCCCGCGCGGCGGCAGAGGAGGCCGCCGCGCCCGGCGTGGTCGGGGAGCACGTAGGGGTCCTCTCCGAGGGCGACCGGGTGGTGACGCACTTCTTCGAGTGCAGGGAGCTCGGCTACCGGGGCTGGCGCTGGGCGGCGACCGTCGCGCGGGCCTCGCGGGCGAAGATCGTGACCCTGGACGAGGTGGTGCTGCTGCCCGGTCCGGACGCGGTGCTGGCCCCCGAGTGGGTCCCGTGGAGCGAACGCCTGCGCCCCGGCGACATGGGCCCCGGCGACCTCCTCCCCACGGACGCGGACGACCTGCGTCTGGAACCGGGCTACACCGGCGAGGACGTCCCGCTGGCCGGCTCGCCCGTCTCGGAGGAGATGGCGGAGCTGGCGGAGGCCGAGGACGCCGACGTGACGGCGGCGCCGCCCGCGCTGCTGCCGGCCGTCCCGTCCCGCGGCTCCATCCCCGCGGTGGCGGAGGAGCTGGGGATGCGCCGGGCGCGGGTGCTGTCGCGCTACGGCCTGCACACCGCCGCCGACCGCTGGGAAGAGGCGTTCGGGGCGAAGACCCCGATGGCGCAGGCGGCGCCGGCGTCCTGCGTCAGCTGCGGCTTCCTCACGCCGATCGGCGGCTCCCTCGGGCAGGCCTTCGGGGTCTGCGCCAACGAGTTCTCCCCGGCCGACGGGCGCGTGGTGTCGCTGGCGTACGGCTGCGGCGGGCACTCGGAGGCGGCGGTCATGCCGAAGCCGCCCCGGCCGGCCCTGCCGGTGATCGACGAGAACCGGGTGGACCCCTTCCCGCTGCGGCCGGCCCCGGACTCCGGTTCGGTACCGGTGGTGACGGACGAGGAGTCGGCGGAGCTGGGCCACTCGTAGCGGGGGCGGTTTTCCCGCTCCCGCCCCCGTCCCGGCAGCTCCCGCCCGGCCCGGCCCGGCCCCGGGGGCTGCGCCCCGGACCCGCTCTCGGCCTGAACGGCTCCGTCCTCAAGTGCCGGACGGGCTGAAACACCCGACCGTCGCCCTCCTCCCACCGGCGTCCGGTGAACGGGCGGGCACAGGCCCGAAGGCCCGGAGGGCGGAGCCCCCGGACGGGCTGGAGGGGGTTGGGCCCCTCGATGGAAAAACGGCGGAGCCGCCTCGCGGTACCTTCGAGCTCACGGCGATGAGGAGAGTGAACCGACGTGAGCAAGTTCGTGCGGCCCGCGGCCGAGGGGGCCGATCCGTTCGGAACGGCCCGACTGCGGCGCGGAGTGCTGGACGCCTGGGCCACGAGTCCCGCCCGTTTCCGGGAGGACGCGAACGCCGAGGAGGATCTGGCGCTCGGCGGCTACCGGGACCGCCTCGTCGTCGAGCTGGCGCAGAACGCCGCCGACGCGGCCGCCCGCGCCGGCGTGCCCGGCCGGCTGCGCCTCACCCTCCGCGAGGGTGTCCTGGTCGCCGCGAACACCGGTGCCCCGCTGGACGCGGCCGGCGTCGAGTCGCTCTCCACCCTGCGCGCCTCCGCGAAACGCGAGGCCCACCGCTCGGCGGTCGGCCGGTTCGGCGTCGGCTTCGCCGCCGTTCTCGCCGTCACCGACGAGCCCGCCGTGGTCGGCCGGCACGGCGGTGTCCGCTGGTCCCTGGCGGAGGCCCGCGTGCTGGCCTCCGAGACCGCCCGCCACAGTCCCGGCCTGGGCGACGAGATCCGCCGCCGCGAGGGCCATGTGCCGCTGCTGCGACTGCCCTTCGCCGCCGAGGGCACCGCCCCCGAGCCGTACGACACGGCCGTCATCCTGCCGCTGCGCGACACCGCCGCCGCCGATCTCGCGGAACGGCTGCTCACCGCCGTCGACGACGCCCTCGTCCTCGCCCTGCCGGGCCTTGAGGAGGTCGTGATCGAGGTCGGCGACGCGGCCCCCCGCACCCTGCGCCGGGACACCGAAGGCGCCCTCACGCTCGTGTCGGACACCCGGGAGGGCACGACCCGGTGGCGGATCGCCGCGGCCGACGGGCCCCTCACGCCCGACCTGCTCGCCGACCGGCCGGTGGAGGAGCGGCTGCGTCCCCACTGGTCGGTGACCTGGGCCGTACCGGTCGACGCGGACGGGTCCCCGGCCCGGCCCCGCACCAGCCCCGTCGTGCACGCGCCCACCCCCAGCGACGAGCCGCTCGGCGTGCCCGCGCTGCTGATCGCCTCCTTCCCCCTCGACACCACCCGGCGGCACGCGGCGCCCGGCCCGCTCACCGACCACCTCGTGCAGCGGGCGGCGGACGCGTACGCCGCCCTGCTGGCCGGCTGGCGCCCGGTGACCGCCGGGCTCATCGACCTCGTGCCGGGCCCGCTGGGCAAGGGCGAGCTGGACGGCGCCCTGCGGCAGGCGATCCTGGAGCGGCTGCCGCGTACGGCGTTCCTGCCGCCCGCCGCCGAGCCGGTGGAGGGCGACGACGAGCTGCCCGAGGCGTTGCGGCCCCGGGACGCGGAGGTTGTCGAGGGCGCGGGCGCCGACACCGTACGGGTGCTCGCCGAAGTGCTGCCGACGCTGCTGCCGGCCGGGCTGGAGCGCCGGGTGGAGCTGCGTACGCTCGGGGTGGCGCGGGTCCCGCTGGCCGACGCGGTCGACCGGCTGGCCGGGCTGGAGAAGGACCCGCAGTGGTGGTACCGGCTCTACGAGAGCCTCGCCGGAGTGGACCCCGAGCGCCTCTCCGGGCTGCCGGTGCCCCTCGCCGACGGCCGGACGACGATCGGCCCCCGCCAGGTGCTGCTGCCCACCCCGGACGCGGCCCGGCTCGACACCGAGGTCCTCGCCCGCCTCGGCCTCAAGGTGGCCCATCCCGGCGCCGCGCATCCGCTGCTGGAGAAGCTGGGCGCCCTGCCCGCGACCCCGCGCGCGGTCCTGACCACCCCGCAGGTGCGGGCCGCCGTGGCCGCGTCCCTGGACGACGACCGCGGGGCCTGGGACGACCAGGACACGCCGGACGCCGAGGAACTGGCCGACACCGTCCTCGCGCTGGTGCGCGACGCGGGCCTGGAACCCGGCGAGGAGCCCTGGCTGGGCGCCCTCGCGCTGCCCGACGAGGAGGGTGAGCTCGCCCCGGCCGGTGAACTCGTCCTGCCCGGCAGCCCGTTCGCGCAGGTCATCCGCGAGGACGAACTCGCCTCCGTCGACCCGGAGCTGGCCGAGAAGTGGGGTGAGCAGCCGCTCGCCGCCTGCGGTGTCCTCGCGGACTTCGCGCTCGTGCGGGCCACGGACGTCGTCCTCGACCCGGACGAACTGGAGCCCCGCGAGGGCGACTTCGCCGAACCCGACGACGCGGGACTGCTGGACGCCGTGGACGTCTGGTGCGAGGACATCCTCGACCGCTTCCCCGACACGCCCGTCCCGCCGGTCGCCACCGAGCTGGTCGCCGTCCGCGACCTCGACCTCGTCGACGACGACCACTGGCCGCAGGCCCTCGCCCTGCTCGCCCGGCCGCCCCTGCGCGACGCCCTCACCCAGCCGGTCCGGATCCTCCTCCCGGACGGCACGCACGAGGTCGTACGCCCCTACACCGCCTGGTGGTTGCGCGGCCACCCCGTCCTCGACGGCCGCCGCCCGGCGGGCCTGCTCGCGGCCGGCGGCGACCCCCTCCTGCACGGCCTGTACGACCAGGCCGACGCGACCGGCTTCGACGACGAGCAGGTGCTGCGGGCCCTGGGCGTACGGACGTCCGTGGCCGCCCTCCTCGACGAGCCGGGCGGCGCCGCCGAACTGCTCGACCGCCTCGCGGACCCGGACCGCCCGGTGGGCGCCGCCCAACTGCACGGCCTCTACGGCGCGCTGGCCGAGCTGGACCCCGAACAGGTGACCCTGCCCGACGAGCTGAGGGCGGTCGTCGACGGCCGGGTCGAGGTCGTCGACGCGGCCGACGCGGTCGTCGTCGACTCCCCCGACCTGCTGCCCTTCACGGCGGGCGTCCCGCTGCTCCCCGTACGGCCCGCGCGGGCGGCGGAGCTGGCCGAGCTGTTCCAGGTCCGCCGCCTCAGCGAGTCCGTGACGGGCGAGATCCACTCCGAGGGCACCGAGCACGACGTCCCGGAGCCGGTACGCACCCTCCTCGGCCCGCGCACCCCCGCCACCTACGTCGAGCACGAGGAACTCGTGGTGGACGGAGTCGAGATCGACTGGCGCCTGACCGGCGACGGCGTTCTGCACGCGGCCACCCTGGAGGGCGTCGCCGCCGGCCTGGCCTGGGCGGCCGGCCAGTGGCCCCGCCGCTTCGAGGTGGCGGCCCTGCTGGAAGACCCCTCCAGGACGGGCGAGTTGGCACGGGACCGCTGGTTCGACTGAGCGACTGCCCGCACGGGCGGGGTGCCCCGGATCCACCGGGGCACCCCCAGCGGGTCCGTCCGCGCGTCCGGGCCCCGGCGTCCGGGCTTCCGCGCGAAAATCTCCACCGCTTTCGTACAACCCTTCACATCCGCCATGCATCTGATCATGTGAGCCAACAGGCTCCGTGATCACCTGGGTCCTGCGCGATGACGATCCGTGAGGAACACCGCCGGCCAGGACCCTCTCTCCTCCCGGGGGAATGCATGCGCATCCGCGCCACCGTGGCCGCCGTTTCCGGCGCCCTGGCCCTTTCCGCCCTCGCCGTGCCGGCCGCGCAGGCCGACGACTCCTCGTACCGCGAGAGCGCCGCCGCGGCCTTCGCCGCCGCCCACGGCGCCTCCGGAAAGTCCGCGTTCACCACCGCCGTCGACGGCGACCTGAACGTGTCCTTCTCCAACTTCAAGATCGCCACCGCGGTCAAGGTCGGCACCACCAACCACGTCGCCACCACGGTGACCTACAAGCTGACGCACGGCGCCGAGGTCGACATCCACGCCGAGGACTTCGCCACCGGTCCGTACATCTACAAGGGCGCGTTCGCCGACCCGGACAACATCCTGTTCGGCTACTACGCGGCCACCTGCACCGACACCTCGGCGACCACCGCCACCTGCAAGGGCAACATCGACATCTACCCGGCCGACGGCGAGCTGCTGAACTCCGACGCCGGCAGCTGGAAGGGCGGCGCGCTCGCCCTCAACTACACCACCGACGACTACGCCGACCAGGGTGGCCTCGGCTCCACGCTGGTGCAGCGGAACTCGAAGCTGACCGTCAACGCCTCCCCGGAGCCCGTCGTCAAGGGCAGGACCATCACGGTCACGGGCAAGCTGTCCCGCGCGAACTGGGAGGACAACCTGTACCACGGTTACTCCACCCAGCCGGTGAAGCTGCAGTTCCGCAAGAAGGGCAGCAGCACCTACACCACCGTCAAGACCATCAACACCAGCACGACCGGCACCCTCAAGACGACCGTCAAGGCGACCGCGGACGGCTACTTCCGCTACAGCTTCGCGGGCACCTCGACCACCCCGGCCGTCAGCGCCGCGGGCGACTTCGTCGACGTGCGCTGAAGCGACTGACACCGCGCAGGGAACGGCCCGGCCCCGCACCCGGCGGGGAACGGCCCGTTCCCTCCACCCCGCACACGCCACACTCCAGATTCTCCGAGGAACCTGCATGCGCGTACGCGCCACCACCACCGTCGCCGCCGTCATCGGCGCCGTCGCCCTCTCCGCCCTCGCCGTGCCGGCCGCGCAGGCCGCGCCGGCCGGTCCGGCGGTCACCTTCTCCAACGTGAAGGTCAGCAGCAAGACCGTCGTCGTCGGCCCCACCGCGAAGGTCACGGTCTCCGCGAGCTACACGGTGACCAAGCCCGCGAACCTGAGCGCCGCCTCCTTCGACAGCGGCCCGATCCTCTACCGCGGCAGCACGCTGAACGTGGAGAACCGGATCCTCGCCGGCGACAACCCCGGCACCTGCACCGCGGCCTCCGCCACGGTCCTGAAGTGCACGGCCAAGATCCAGTTCCGGCCGGCCCGGTCCGGGGAGTACGACGACCTGATCAACTCCGACGCGGGCACCTGGAACATCGGCGCCCTCGCCATCAACGACAGCGGCTACACCGCCAAGGGCGGCTTCGGCACCGTCAAGCTGCTGCGCGCCTCCAAGCTCACCGCCGACGCCACCCCCGAGCCGGTGAAGAAGGGCAAGACCCTCACCGTCACGGGCAAGCTGTCGCGCGCCAACTGGGACAGCAACACCTACGCCGGGTACTCCGCCCAGCCGGTGAAGCTGCAGTTCCGCAAGAAGGGCGCCAGCGCCTACACCACGGTCAAGACCGTCAAGACGTCCACGACGGGCGCCCTGAAGACGACCGTCCAGGCGACCGCGGACGGCTACTTCCGCTACACCTTCGCCGGCACCTCGACCACCCCGGCGGCCACCGCCGCGGGCGACTTCGTCGACGTGCGCTGATCCGTCCGACCGGCAGGAGGCCCGGCCCCGCAACCAGCGGGGCGCGGGCCTTTTCCGTCCACGACCTCCCGGGACGGACCACCTAGGGCGTGTTTCGAAAGTGGCGTCGTCTGCCCGAAGGGCAGACGGGACTTTCGAAACACGCCCTAGGCCGGCCAGCGGCGGCCGACCCACCTCCACAGGAGTTCCAGGACGGCCCCCGCGACCGCGGCGACGCCCACCGCCGTCCACGGCATGGCCATGCCGACCAGCTTCAGCGCGAAGAAGTCCTGGAGCCACGGCACCGCCAGCACGAGCACGAAGGCCGCGCCCATGGACGCCACCAGCAGGACCCGCCACCAGGTGTAGGGCCGGGCGATGATCGCCAGCACCCACACCGAGATCAGGAACAGGGTCAGCGTCGCCGCGCTCGTCTCGGCCTCCAGCGACCCCGCGCCCGTGTAGTGGTGCCGGGCGACCAGGTACGTCACGAAGGTCGCCACCGCGGCCAGTACCCCGCCCGGGACCGCGTACCGCATCACCCGCCGTACGAAGTGGGGCCGCGCGCGCTCCTTGTTGGGGGCGAGGGCGAGGAAGAACGCCGGGACGCCGATCGTCAGCGTCGACAGCAGGGTGAGGTGGCGGGGCAGGAACGGGTACTCCACCTGCCAGCACACCACCAGCAGCGCCAGCAGCACCGAGTACACGGTCTTCACCAGGAACAGCGTGGCCACCCGCGTGATGTTGCCGATGACCCGCCGGCCCTCCGCCACCACCGACGGAAGCGCGGCGAAGCTGTTGTCCAGCAGCACGATCTGGGCCACCGCCCGTGTGGCCTCCGAGCCCGAGCCCATCGCCACGCCGATGTCCGCGTCCTTCAGCGCGAGGACGTCGTTGACGCCGTCCCCGGTCATCGCGACCGTGTGTCCGCCCGACTGGAGGGCGCCGACCATGTCCCGCTTCTGCTGCGGGGTGACCCGCCCGAACACCGTGCCCTCGTCGAGCGCGGCGGCCATCTGCTCCCGCTCGGCGGGCAGCCGGCGCGCGTCCACCGCACGGCCGTCCAGGCCCAGCTTGGCGGCCACGGCGCCCACGGACACCGCGTTGTCGCCGGAGATGACCTTGGCGCGGACGTCCTGCTCGGCGAAGTAGCGCAGGGTGTCGGCCGCGTCGGGGCGCAGCCGCTGCTCCAGGACGACCAGGGCGGTGGCGCGGGCGCCGCGGGCGACCTCGGGGTCGTCGAGGCCGTGCGGGGTGCGGGCGAGCAGCAGTACGCGCAGGCCCTGCTCGTTGAGCCGTTCCGTCTCGGCGAGGGCGGGGTCGCCGTCGGCCAGGAGGACGTCGGGGGCGCCGAGCAGCCACGTGCTGCTCTCGCCGTCGCCGTCGCCCTCGGTGAAGGCGGCACCGCTGTACTTGCGGGCGGAGGAGAAGGGCAGGGCGCCGGTGCGGCGCCAGTCCCCGGTGTCCGGGCAGGCGTCGATGATCGCCTGGAGGGAGGCGTTGGGCCGTGGGTCGGACGCGCCGAGCGCGCCGAGCACCTTGCGGACGTACCCGTCGTCGCTGCCGTCGAGGGCGCGGACCTCGGCGACGTCCATGCCGCCCTCGGTGAGGGTGCCGGTCTTGTCCAGGCAGACGGTGTCGACGCGGGCGAGGCCCTCGATGGCCGGCAGTTCCTGGACGAGGCACTGCTTGCGGCCGAGCCGGACGACGCCGATGGCGAAGGCGACGGAGGTCAGCAGGACGAGGCCCTCCGGGACCATCGGCACGATCCCGCCGACGGTCCTCGCGATCGAACCCCTGAGGTCGTTGTTCTTGACGAAGAGCTGGGTGATCACCAGGCCGACCGCGGCCGGGACCATCATCCACGTCACGTACTTGAGGATCGTGGAGATGCCGGTGCGCAGCTCGGAGTGGACGAGGGTGAAGCGGGACGCCTCCTCGGCGAGCTGCGCCGCGTACGCCTCGCGCCCGACCCTGGTGGCCCGGAAGGCGCCGCCGCCCGCGACCACGAAGCTGCCGGACATCACCTGGTCGCCGGGGTGTTTGACGACGGGGTCGGCCTCACCGGTGAGCAGCGACTCGTCGATCTCCAGACCGTCGGCCTCGACGCACACCCCGTCCACCACGGCCTTGTCGCCGGGCCCGATCTCGACGATGTCGTCCAGGACGAGGGCGGAGGTGCCCACGGCGACCGCGACCCCGTCGCGCCGGACGGTGGGGCGGGCCTCGCCGATGACGGCGAGGGAGTCCAGGGTCTTCTTCGCCCGCCATTCCTGGACGATGCCGATGCCGGTGTTGGCGAGGATGACGTACCCGAAGAGGCTGTCCTGCACCGGCGCGACGAACAGCATGACGATCCAGAGGACGCCGATGATCGCGTTGAACCGGGTGAAGACGTTGGCGCGGACGATCTCGCCGACCGAGCGGCTGCTGCGGACGGGCACGTCGTTGACCTGACCGCGCGCCACGCGCTCGGCGACCTCGGCGGCGGTGAGTCCGGTCGCCGCGGGGGCCCGGGCGGTGGCGGCGGCGTCGGTATGGGTCATGGCAACGACGGTACGTGCGGACGGGGGTGTTCACCCGCCGGAGTGGCGGAAGATCCGACCTGGGGAGGACGGCCGTCGTGCGGCGGTACCACGTGCCGTCCACGGGACCCCGACTTCCGGCTCCGGGTACACCCGGCTTCCGGCTCGGGGGACACCCGGCTTCCGGCTCCGGGACCCCGGCCGGCTTCCGGCTCCGGGGACACCCTGGCTCCGCGGCTACGGCTGTTCGGCGGCGGCCCGCTTGATCGCCGCGTCCCGCCTGCGGACGTACCAGATGCCGATGAATCCCAGACCGCCGCCCGCGAGGCAGGTCCACAGCCACCAGAGGTGACCGTGGTCGTCGAACCAGCCGTAGAAGGGCAGCTGGACGAGGAAGAGGGCGAACCAGAGGATCGTGCCGCCGGTGATGGTGGCGACCACGGGGCCCTCCAGGGGCTCCGGCGCCTCGTGCTTGGGGGTCCACTTCGCCATGGGGACAGCCTACGAGGCGATCAGGTCTACGCGCGGAGATGGTGTTCGCCGATTTATGTGTTCATACTGAATCCGTTTGTCTCTGACCATTTTCATTCGTAGGAAGCACCAAAGCGGCATGGGGGATGTCCGCCGGTGATGAGGTTCCACATGTCCACCTCGGCCCCCGCCAAGGTCCCCGCGCCCGGAGAACCGGGCGGCACGCCCGCCCACGGCGCGCTCGACCGCTTCTTCCGCATCTCCGAGCGGGGCAGCACGCTGTCCCGGGAGATCCGGGGCGGTTTCGCCACCTTCTTCGCGATGGCCTACATCATCGTGCTGAACCCGATCATCCTCGGCAGCGCGAAGGACATGTACGGGCACCAGCTCGACAACGGCCAGCTCGTCACCGCCACCTGCGTCACGGCCGCGTTCACGACGCTGCTGATGGGCGTCATCGGCAACGTGCCCATCGCGCTGGCCGCCGGCCTCGGCGTCAACTCCGTCGTCGCGCTCCAGCTCGCCCCCCGGATGGCCTGGCCGGACGCGATGGGCATGGTCGTCCTCGCCGGTCTCGTGGTCATGCTGCTGGTGGCGACAGGTCTGCGCGAGCGCGTCATGAACGCCGTGCCGTTCGGCCTGCGCAAGGCCATCAGCATCGGTATCGGCCTGTTCATCATGCTGATCGGTCTCGTCGACTCCGGCTTCGTCACCCGCATCCCGGACGTCGCCCAGACCACCGTCCCGCTCCAGCTCGGCGCCGACGGTCACCTCAACGGCTGGCCGGTTCTCGTCTTCGTCCTCGGCGCGCTGCTGACGCTCGCGCTGATCGTCCGCAAGGTGCCGGGCGCGATCCTCATCTCGATCGTCGCGATGACCGCGCTGGGGCTGATCATCAACGCGGTCGCCACCGTGCCGTCCTGGGGCCTGACCACCCCGGAGTGGCCCGGCAACCCCGTCGCCACCCCCGACTTCGGGCTCATCGGCGAGGTCAGCCTCTTCGGCGGCTTCGGCAAGGTCGGCGTACTGACGGGCGTCCTCTTCGTCTTCACCGTGCTGCTGTCGTGCTTCTTCGACGCGATGGGCACGATCATGGGCGTCAGCGACGAGGCCAGGCTGACCGACGCGCAGGGCCAGATGCCCGGCATCAACAAGGTCCTCTTCGTCGACGGTCTCGCCGTGGCCGCCGGCGGCGTCAGCTCCTCCTCCGCCACCACCGCCTTCGTGGAGTCCACGGCCGGCGTCGGCGAGGGCGCCCGCACCGGCTTCGCGAACATCGTCACCGGCGGTCTCTTCACCGTCGCCCTGTTCCTGACCCCGGTCGCCACGATGGTCCCCTCCCAGGCGGCCACCCCGGCCCTGCTCGCGGTGGGCTTCCTGATCCTGGCCGGTTCGGTCAAGGAGATCGACTGGGCCGACCACACGATCGCGATCCCGGCCTTCGTCACGATGGTGATGATGCCGTTCACCTACTCGATCACCAACGGCATCGGCATGGGCTTCATCACCTTCGCGGTGCTGCGCCTGGCGGCCGGCCGCGGCCGTGAGGTGCCGGTCCCGATGTACGTGGTCTCCGCCGTGTTCGCCTTCTACTACCTGATGCCGGCCCTGGGCCTGACCTGAGCCGCGTGCCTCACCCGGACCGCGTGCCCGACCTGAGCCGCGTGCCCGACCTGAGCCGCGTGCCCGACCCGGGCCGCGTGCCCGACCCATGTCTCACGGCCTCACCCGGACCGCGTCACGCGGCTCAGGTGAGGCCGTAGAACTTCTCCGTCTCCTCGACCGCGGTCTGGAACCGCTCGTCGAAGTCATCGCGCATGAGCGTCCGGACGACGTAGTCCTGGACGCTCATTCCTCTTCTGGCGGCATGGTGCCGGAGCCGTTCGAGCAGCTCGTGGTCTATTCGCAGGCTGAGCACATCGGTCCCCATGGCTATGAGGGTCGCGGCACGATCCGGGACGGCGGGTGCCGTTCCGCGCCCGCACCACCCGTTTGAGTGATATTGGGGTGATGTGGCGATTCAGTGGCGCGCGTCACGGGAACCAGCGCGCCCCCACGGTGGTCTTTAGCGAGGGTAATGAGTTACTCTAAATACATGCCGGACCTCGAACATGGCGACGACGCTGCCGCCGTGAACTCCCTGCGATCCGCCGTGATGCGGCTGTCCCGTCGGCTCAAGCACCAGCGCGTCGACGAGTCACTGAGCCCCACCGAGATGTCGGTGCTCGGCACCCTCTCCCTGTGCGGCAGCGCCACCCCCGGTGAGCTGGCCCGCAAGGAGCACGTACAGCCGCCGTCGATGACCCGCATCGTGGCGCTCCTGGAGGCCAAGGGCCTGGTCCGGCTGGAGCCTCATCCCGAGGACCGCCGCCAGAAGGTCGTCACGAAGACCGAGCAGGCCGAGGCCATGCTCGCGGAGAGCCGCGCCAAGCGGAACGCCTTCCTGGCCACCCTGGTCGACGGCCTCGACGAGGACGAGTGGGCGAAGCTGCGCGCCGCCGCCCCCGTCCTGGAGAAGCTCGCACACCTGTAGGCACTTCGCGAGGAGGCGACCCTGTTGAGTACGGGACCCGGAGCAGACTCCGCCCCCGCACCGACCACCCACGACTCTCCCCCCGGCCCGTCCGGGGGCACCCGCAGGTCCTCGATGTTCAGCTCCCTCCGGGTCAGGAACTACCGCCTGTTCTTCGCCGGCCAGGTCGTCTCCAACATCGGCACCTGGATGCAGCGCATCGCCCAGGACTGGCTGGTGCTGAGCCTCACCGGCTCCGCCACCGCCGTCGGCGTCACGACGGCCCTGCAGTTCCTGCCGATGCTCCTGTTCGGCCTCTACGGCGGCGTCCTCGTCGACCGCTGGCCCAAGCGCCGCACCCTCCTGTTCACCCAGGTGGCCATGGCCGTCACCGGGATCGCGCTCGCTCTGCTCACCCTCTCCGGGCACGTCGAGGTCTGGCACGTCTACGTCGCCGCCTTCGCCGTCGGACTCGCGACCGTCCTGGACAACCCGGCCCGCCAGTCCTTCGTCTCCGAGATGGTCGGCCCCGACCAGCTCCAGAACGCGGTCAGTCTCAACTCCGCGAACTTCCAGTCCGCCCGCCTCGTCGGCCCGGCCGTCGCCGGCCTGATGATCACCGGGGTGGGCACCGGCTGGGCGTTCCTCGCCAACGGCCTGTCCTTCGTCGCGCCCATCGCCGGACTGCTGCTGATGCGCGGCCGCGAACTGCACGCCGCCCGGCGCGCCCCGCGCGGCAAGGGCCAGCTGCGGGAGGGCCTGCACTACGTCGCCGGCCGCCCGGACCTGATCTGGCCGATCGTCCTGGTCGGCTTCATCGGCACCTTCGGCTTCAACTTCCCCGTCTACCTCTCCGCCTTCGCCGACGACGTCTTCCACGCGGGCGCCGGCTCCTACAGCCTCTTCAACACCCTGATGGCCGTCGGCTCGCTCGCCGGCGCACTGCTCGCCGCCCGCCGCGGAACCTCCCGCATGCGGGTGCTGATCGCGGCGGCCGTGGCGTTCGGCGTGATGGAATTGGTCGCCGCCGCCGCCCCGTCCCTGTGGCTGTTCGCGCTGCTCATGGCGCCGATCGGCATGTTCGGCATGACGGTCAACGTCACCGCGAACACCACCATCCAGATGGGCACCGACCCGGCCATGCGCGGCCGCGTCATGGCCCTCTACATGATGGTCTTCCTCGGCGGCTCCCCGGTCGGCGCCCCGATCGCCGGCTGGATCACCGACGCGTACGGCGTCCGGGCGGGCCTCGCGGCGGGCGGCGCGGTCTCCGCGCTGGCGGCGGCGGTCGTCGGCCTGGTCCTGGCCCGCGTCGGCGGCCTGCGCCTCGCCGTCGGCTGGCGCCGCGGCCACCCGGTCGTGCGGTTCGTGCCCCGGGAGCGGCGCGAGGAACTGGCGGCCGCGGTGTGACGCGGCAGGGGCAGGTGCCGGAGGCGGAAGCGGTTGCGGTGGTGACGGAAGGCACACTGGCCCCATGAGACTCTTCGCCGCCGTGCTGCCCCCGCAGGACGTGGCCGACGAACTCGCCGCCGAGGTCGACGCGTTGCGCAGGCTGCCCGGCGCCGACCGGCTGCGCTGGACCGGCCGCCCCGGCTGGCACCTCACCCTCGCCTTCTACGGCGAGGTCGACGCGGAGGCCGTACCCGGGCTGTCGGCACGGCTGGAGCGGGCCGCGCGGCACACCGGGCCCTTCGTCCTGGCCCTGCGCGGCGGCGGGCAGTTCGGGCACGGGCGGGCGCTGTGGGCCGGGGCCGCGGGCGGGACGGCGGCGCTGCGGCTGCTGGCGGACCGGGCGGAGGCGGCGGGCCGCAAGGCGGGCCTGGACCTCGGCGAGCACCGCCGTTACAAGGCCCACCTGACGCTGGCCCGCAGCCGCGACGCCGTCGACACCCGCCCCTACGTCGACTCGCTGCACACCTTCGCGGGCCGCGAGTGGACCGTGCGGGAGCTGACGCTCGTGCGCAGCCACCCGCCGACGTCCGGGGTGCCGGGGGAGCAGCCGCGTTACGAGCCGGTCGGCCGCTGGGCGCTCGGCGCGGCCGGTTAGGCTCGGAGGGTGGACCCGAAGACCCGGAACCGGATCATGGCCGGTGCGCTCGTACTGATGTTCGTCGTGGTGGCGGTGGCGGCGGCACTCGGGAAGTGACCGCCCGCCGCCGCACACCGCTGCCGCGGGCTTGACGGGGACAGACCCTCCGGCCGGCGGACCGCCGCCCCCGGCTCACCGGACCGGGCGGCCGGCTCACCGGCCCCGGACCGTCGCCGCTCGACTACCAGGCGAAGGCCTCCGGGGACGGACCCGGGCCGGGGAACACCTCGTCGAGGCCCGCCAGCAGCTCCTCGCCCAGCTCCAGCTCGACCGCCCGCACGGCGGACGCGAGCTGCTCGGCCGTACGCGGACCGACGATCGGGCCGGTCACGCCGGGCCGGGTGAGCAGCCAGGCCAGCGCGACCTCGCCGGGCTCCAGGCCGTGCTTGTCGAGCAGGTCCTCGTACGCCTGGATCTGCTCGCGTGCCTTGGTGTCCTTGAGCGTGTCGGCCGCGCGGCCGCTCGCCCGGCGCCCCTGTGTGGCCTCCTTCTTGAGGACGCCGCCGAGCAGACCGCCGTGCAGCGGCGACCAGGGGATCACCCCGAGGCCGTACTCCTGCGCCGCCGGGACGACCTCCATCTCGGCGCGCCGCTCGGCCAGGTTGTAGAGGCACTGCTCGCTGACCAGGCCGATGGTGCCGCCGCGCCGGGCGGCGATCTCGTTGGCCTGGGCGATCTTGTAGCCGGGGAAGTTGGAGGAGCCGACGTAGAGGATCTTGCCCTGCTGCACGAGCACGTCGACCGCCTGCCAGATCTCCTCGAAGGGAGTGTCCCGGTCGACGTGGTGGAACTGGTAGAGGTCGATGTGGTCGGTCCGCAGCCGCTTGAGACTGGCGTCGACCGCCCGCCGGATGTTGAGGGCGGAGAGCTTGTCGTGGTTGGGCCAGGCCTCGCCGTCGGCGCCCATGTTGCCGTACACCTTGGTGGCGAGCACGACCTTGTCGCGCCGCTCGCCGCCCTGGGCGAACCAGTTCCCGATGATGGATTCCGTACGGCCCTTGTTCTCGCCCCACCCATAGACATTTGCGGTATCGAAGAAATTGATGCCCGCGTCCAGCGCCGCGTCCATGATCGTGTGGCTGGTGGCTTCGTCTGTCTGCGGTCCGAAGTTCATGGTCCCGAGGACCAGTCGGCTGACCTTGAGTCCGGTGCGTCCGAGCTGCGTGTACTCCATGGGCTCAAGCCAACGGCCTGGAGTGGGCTCTATGCAAGGGGGGCCGCCCGCGGGGAGCGTTCAGCCCCGTACGGCCCGCCCAGCCCCCACCCCTGGTGCAGGGCCTTCGCGAAGGCCGACGCCAGCCGGTGTTCGCCGTTCGCGTTCGGGTGGGTGCCGTCGTAGGTGTCGGTGGCGATGTCCCAGTCCTCCGGGACCGGGGCCAGGAGGAGGGGGGAGGCCGGCTCGTCCAGGTCGGCGGCGGTCTTGGCGAGGAGCTCGTTGAAGAGGGAGACCTGGGCGGCGAACGGCTCGTCCTGCGCGGCCCGGATGTTGGGAATCACCGGCAGGAGGACCATGCCGATCTTCGGGTTCGCCGTCCGCGCCCGCTCCACGAAGAGGCGGACGTTCTGCGCCGTCTGCTCGGCGTTCGTGTAGAAGCCGAGGTCTATCAGGCCGAGGGAGACCAGCAGGACGTCCGCCCGGCAGTCGCGGACCGCGTCGCCGACGAGCGGGGCCATGTGCAGCCAGCCCTCGCCCCAGCCGGCCAGGTGGCGGCGGGGGAAGCCGGGATCGGCGTAGGCGTACGACGTGGGGGCGTCCGCCGCCTTGTCGTACAGCGTCTCGCGGGGGCCGACGAGCGTGACCGGGGCCCCGTGCGTCGCGCACAGGTGCCGCCACAGGCGGTGGCGCCAGGTGTGCTCGCCCGCGCTGCCGATCGTCATCGAGTCGCCGACGGGCATGATCCTGAGCATCCGCTCATCATGGAGGACGGGAGCGGCGCGTGGGATGTGAGTCGGACCACGAGTGAGGAACAGGCAGGCGGGATGGCAGGCTTGGGGCATGCGCCGACCGTTCGCCCTCCTCGCCGGGGCCCTGCTCGTGGGTGCGCTCGCCGCGCCCGCCTCCGCCGCCGACGGCGACAAGAGCTTCACGATCGAGGACCCGAGGATCACCGAGTCCAGCGGTCTGGCCGCCTCCCGGCAGCACCCCGGCGTCTACTGGACGCACAACGACAGCGACGACGGCCCCTACCTCTACGCCGTCGACAGTGCCTCGGGGAAGACGGTCGCGCGCCTCACCCTCACCGGCATCGGCACCCCGCGCGACGTCGAGGCGATCTCCGTCGGTCCGGGCAACCGGATCCTCGTCGGGGACATCGGCGACAACCTCGGCGGCACCTGGCCGTACGTGTGGATCTACGAGCTGCCCGAGCCGAAGGAGCTGAAGGACGCGACCGTGCGCGCCACGCAGTACGTCGTGACGTACTCCGACGGCGCCCGGGACGCCGAGTCGCTGCTCGTCCACCCGAAGACGGGGCGCGTCTACATCATCGACAAGAAGGAGGACGGCGGCCACCTGTACGAGGGCCCGGCCAAGCTCTCCGCCTCGGGGAAGAACGTCTTCCGCCCCGTCGCCCCCATCGACCTGTGGGCCACCGACGCCGCCCTCTCCCCGGACGGCGAACGGCTCGCCGTACGCGGCTACTTCGGCGGCATCGACTACGACTGGAACGCCGGCGTCCCCAAGCGGCTGGGCCGCCTCGACGTGCCGTTGCAGCGGCAGGGCGAGTCCGTCACCTTCTCCGCCGACGGCTCGAAGCTGATGTACGGCACCGAGGGCGCCGGCAGCGAGGTGCGGGCGGAGGACGCGCCCGGTGACCCGGGGTCCGGGTCGCCCTCCGGCGGCGGCGGTTCGGCGTCCTCCTCCGACGGGGGCGAGGACTCCGGGACGAGCGGGAGCGTGAAGGTGGGGGCGGTCGCGGTGGCGGTCCTGTGCCTGGCCCTGTTCGGCCTCGGCCGGCTGCGGCGCAGGCGCTGAGGCGCCCGCCCCGGGCCGAGCCGGGACGCCCGCCCCGGGCCGAGCCCGGAAGCCCGCCGCGCCCCGGGCCGGGACGCCCGCCCCGGGCGAAGCCGGAGTGCACCAGCTGACGTCGACCATCTTGACGTGTCCATGTGAGCCCTCTTCCATGGGAGGCGCGGTTGTGGGAGCGCTCCCACTCTTTCCGGGCCGCACCCCGAGAGGAAGCAGCGACATGTTCCGCACCATGCGCAGAGCACTGTGCACGGCCGCCGCCGCACTCCTGCTACCGCTGATCCCCCTGGCCGCGGCCCCGCAGGCGCAGGCTGCGGACGCCGGCGGAGCCGGGTACTGGCACACCAGCGGCCGCCAGATCCTGGACGCGTCCGGGCAGCCGGTCCGCGTCGCCGGCATCAACTGGTTCGGCTTCGAGACCTCCAACAACGTCGTCCACGGCCTGTGGTCCCGCGATTACAAGAGCATGATCGACCAGATCAGGACGACGGGTTACAACACCCTGCGGCTCCCGTTCAGCGACGACATCCTCAAACCCGGCGCCGTCCCCAACAGCATCGACTTCTCCGCCGGGAAGAACGCCGACCTGCAAGGACTCACCTCCCTCCAGGTGCTGGACAAGATCGTCGGATACGCCGGCCAGACCGGCGTCAAGGTCATCCTGGACCGGCACCGCCCGGACGGGGCGGGCCAGTCGGCGCTCTGGTACACCTCGGCGGTCCCGGAGTCGACGTGGATCGCCAACCTCAAGTCGATCGCCGGGCGTTACGCCGGCAACCCCACCGTCGTGGGCATCGACCTGCACAACGAGCCGCACGACCCCGCCTGCTGGGGCTGCGGGGACACGACGAGGGACTGGCGGCTGGCGGCCCAGCGCGCCGGGAACGCCGTGCTCTCCGTCAACCCGAACCTGCTGATCTTCGTGGAGGGCGTGCAGACCTTCGACGGGGTCTCCGGCTGGTGGGGCGGCAACCTGATGGGCGTCGCCCAGTACCCGGTCCAGCTCGACGTGCCGAACCGGGTCGTCTACTCCGCCCACGACTACGCCACCAGCGTGGCCCAGCAGAGCTGGTTCAGCGACCCGGCGTTCCCCGCGAACATGCCCGGGATCTGGGACAAGTACTGGGGCTACATCTTCAAGCAGAACATCGCCCCCGTGTGGGTGGGTGAGTTCGGCACCACCCTCCAGTCGACGGTCGACCAGAAGTGGCTGACGGCCCTGGTGAACTACCTGCGGCCCACCTCGACGTACGGCGCGGACTCCTTCCACTGGACGTTCTGGTCCTGGAACCCCAACTCCGGTGACACGGGCGGCATCCTGAAGGACGACTGGCAGACCGTGGACACGGTCAAGGACGGCTACCTGACGAGCGTCAAGGCGCCCGGCTTCGCGCCGGGGACCGGGAGCGGCGACCCCGGCGACCCGGGCAACCCCGGTGACCCGGGCGGCGGTACGGCCGCCTGCACCGCCGCGTACACGGTCAGCAGCGACTGGGGCGGCGGCTTCAACGCCGACGTGAAGGTCACCAACACCGGTACGAAGGCAATCAGTTCGTGGAAGGTGACCTGGACCTGACCCGGCTCGCAGAAGGTCACCAGCATGTGGAACGCGTCGTACACCCAGAGCGGCGCGACGGTCACGGCGGTGAACGCCGCCCACAACGGGGCGCTGGCCGCGGGCGGTTCGGCGAGCTTCGGCTTCGGCGCGGCGCCGGGGGGCGGGGGCGTGCCGAACGTGAGCTGCACGGCTGCGTGACTGGTACGACGGCGTCAGCCGTACGGCCGTGGGCAGGGGTGTCCGGTGGCAGCCGGGCACCCCTCGGTGCCTGTGGCGGCCGACGACCTGTCCGCGTGCCGTCCACCCGCCCCGGAGCGGTCCGACGGGTGGTGAACCGGTTCCGGGAGTTGTCCGTTTCCCTGCGTATCGGCTGCTCCGTGCTCCGCGGCTCCGCGGGACGGCGGCGACTTTCGATGTGGTCACCCCGGAAGGCTGCGATGCGCGTCAACGAGACATCCCCCGAGCGCGACGGTTCCAGGCCCAGTCGTGCCCCCGCTCGCACATCGGCGAAAGCGCCTGGTCCCGGCGCCGCGACGCCCGCGCACACACTGCTGGCGCAGCAGGGCGCCGCGGGCAACGCGGCGGTCGTCCAGATGCTGCGGCAGGCGGGACACCCCTGGGCCCGGCACCGGCACGGCGCCGGGTGCGGCCATGAGGGGACGGCCGTACAGGGCGCGGTGCAGCGTTCCGCCGTGCACGACGTCCTGCGCGCGGCCGGCCGGCCCATGGACGACACCACCCGCTCCGACATGGAAGCCCGGTTCGGTCAGGACTTCTCCGACGTCCGTATCCACGAGGGCGGTGCGGCGCGGGCGTCCGCGTCCGAGATCGGCGCCCGTGCCTACACCTCCGGACATCACATCGTCATCGGCGACGGCGGCGCCGACAGGCACACCCTCGCCCACGAACTCACCCACGTCGTCCAGCAGCGGCAGGGCCCCGTCGCCGGCCTCGACAACGGGGCGGGCCTGAAGGTCTCCGATCCCTCCGACCGCTTCGAACGCGAAGCCGAGGCCAACGCGGCACGGGTCATGTCGTCACCGGCGCCCGTGCAGCGCCTTCCCCGGCGGACGGGCGCCGACAGCGGTGCTCTCCCCGCGGTGGCGGCGGCCGGCCCACCGCCGGTGCAGCGCATGCTCCGCTACGACCCGGTCAAGATGGACGGCGGTTACGACGCCGACTACTACGACTCCCACTCCTCCGGTTCCGAGCGGGGCCGGAGCCGCAACCCGAGCCCGGGGGAGGCCGGCCGTACCGCCCCGGCACCCCGGCAGGTGTCGGCGCCCGCGGCTTCGCCCGCCTGGACGGCCGGTGAGATCGCGCGCAGTGTCGCCCTCCGTCTCTGCGCGCCGCAACCGGGTGCGACGGCCGAGGAGGTGTCCGCCATCACGGAGTTCGCGAACATCGCGGCGGCGTGGGCCTCCCACGAGGTGGGTGCGATCGACGTCCGGCCCCGGTCGAGGGAGGCCGTGGAGTTCGAGCACGCGTTCCGCGCCACGTACACGAGCGTCTTCGACGAGAAGCACTACGAACAGGGCCGCACCGCCGCGGTCGTCGAGGAATCCGCGCGCGCGGCCGCCCGTGAGGCGTACGCCGCCATCGGACTCGAGAGGCGGCTCCAGGGCGTCCGCGGCGTTCCCGATCTCCCTCTCGACGAACTGATCGCCCCGCTGCGGACCTTCATCAGGAAGAGCGTGGCCGACGGGGAGGCGGACTCGTACAAGGTCACGGTCAAGGCCGACCGCGGCAAGCCCTGGACCAGCCCGGACTTCTACCAGGACTACGAGGTGGGTCACGTCTGGATCCAGTGGGAGACCAGCAGCAGGAAGCGTGCCTCCTTCGGCTTCTATCCGCAGGCCGGCGCCGGTCCGGTGCAGAGCGTGCCCGGCATGATCCGCTGCCCCGAACCGCACCGCCGCTACGACGACAAGCTCTCGGTGAACGTGTCGCTGAGAGACGTCGTCCGCGGGTACATGCTGGCCCACCAGCGCTCGGGGGAGGACTACAACTTCCTGCGCTACAACTGCACCAGCTTCGCGGCCGAGGTGTGGAGGGCCATGACCGGCCGGACGTTGCCCCGGGGAATGGTGGTGTCGAACCCCGCCTCCACCGGCAGCGGTATCTACGAGGCGTATCAGCAGGCCGGCCGGCGAAGGGCCCACGGCGGCGCCACCGGACCGTTCCCGTACAGCGACTCCGAGCCGCACGGCAACTGATACCGGCCGGCCGGGCCTTCCGGGCCGAACGGGCCCGGCGGCTGGTCAAGCCGCAGGACGTACGGCCGCGCCACGTCGTCGTCGGTCCGCCAGGACGGTGGCGCGGGTGCGGGCGGGTCTCCCAGCAGGACTCGTCGTGCGGGAAGGGCGGATGGCGGCCGGTGGCACGGGAGCGCCTGGACCAGCGGCGCCGGCGGGCGTCGTGGGGGTTCGGCAGCCGCCAGACGTAGGGGTCGGGCGAGCGGACCGCCTGCGCCAGATCGCTCATGAGGGGTTCGGGTGGCTGTGGCCGGGTGAACAGGCGGGTGCCCGCGTCAAGAAGCAACCGGAACACGGGCCTTCTCCGGGGACCCCGTCGCGGCCGGTGAGAACCGGGCCCACACGCGTTTCGTGTACGGCTCCTGCCGGCACCCCCAGGAGTCGGCCAGCGCCGCGACGAGCGCGAGGCCGCGCCCGCTCTCCTCGTCCGGGCCGGAGTGGCGGAGCCGGGGGAGCCGGTCCCGGTCCGGGTCCGCGACCTCCAGGACCAGCTCCGTCCCGTGCAGGGTCAGCGTGACCTCGACCTGGGCGTCGGCGACGCGGCAGTGGGTCACGGCGTTGGTGACGAGTTCGTTGGCCAGGAGGGTTGCTGAGTAGGCGAGTTGGTCGGTGACACCCCAGTCGGCGAGGGCCTTGCGGACACGCTGGCGGGCGGTGGCGATGTGCCGTCGGTGTCGGGGGATGCGGAAGGTTTCCGTCGGTGACATGGGGCGAAACTGCGGACGTATCCGATACGCCCACAACCTTCTCTATTGAATACATGCAGTTGTGCACTCGATCGAGTGATGGGATCCCGGAGGCGATGACGCGTGTGGCATCGTTGCGGCCGGAGAGGGGAGATCCCATGCCCGCAGGGGGACGGCCGACCGTACGCAGCAGGCGTCTGGGGACGGCGCTCAGGCAGTACCGGCACGCCGCCAAGCTCGACCAGCCGCAGGCCGCCGAGATCATCGCGTCGAGCCAGGCCAGGGTCAGCCGCCTCGAAAGCGGACACGTCACCGCACGCGTCATCGAAGTACGGCTGCTGCTCGACGCGTACGGCGTCACGGACCCTGAAGTGCGCTCCAAGCTGGAGGATTTGGCCAAGCACTCGAAGAAACGGGGCTGGTGGCTGGAGCACGCGGCACACTTGCGGCCCGACTACCTCGACCACATCGCGCTGGAGGACGACGCCTCCCACATTCGTGAGTGGCAGCCGGTGTTGGTGCCCGGCCTGCTGCAGACCCCCGCTTACGCCGAGGCGGTCACCACCGAGGGGCCCAACTACGTTTCCCCCGAACGGATCACCCAGCTGGTGAAGGTCCGGGAGAGCCGCCAGGCGAAGATCGAAGAAGGCGGAGCGACGTACACCGCCATCGTGTGGGAGGCGGTCGTCGCGCACCCGCTGGTGGACGTCGAGGTTCACAGGGAGCAGCTCTCCGCGATCCTCGAAGCCGGGAAGCGGAAGAACGTCACGATCCAGGTACTGCCCTTCAAGGCCGGGCTCCTGGCAGCCGCGACCTCGGCCTTCTCCACGTTCAGCTTCGACTCGGAGCCGACCGTCGAGGCGGTGACGCTGGAGAACCTGAGGGGCGCGTCGGTCCTTGAGGACCCCGAGGACCTGGCGGCTTACGCCAATACGTATGACCTACTACGATCATCCGCACTGGCTCCGGAGGCGAGCGCCAGTCTCATCCGGAGCGCACTGCGGACCCTCAAGGAAGACACGTCATGATCGAGGTCATAGGCCCGTTCCGGAAGTCCTCCTACTCGGGGCAGGAGAGCAACTGCGTGGAAGTGGCCGCCACCAACGTCAACGGCCGCGCGCTCCGGGACAGCAAGTGGCGGGACGGCCCGCTGATCGCCGTCTCCGGTCGGAGCTGGCAGGGCTTCCTGCGGCAGTTCGCGCAGGAGGAGAGCTCGTGGTGACCGAAGCGGTGAGCCCCTTCATGCCGACGTCCGCGGCCTGACGGCGGCTCGGCACCAAGGCTGTTCCGGGACTGTGTGAGGACGGGAACAGCCTGCCCGGAGCTGTCCGAGCAGGCTGCTGTGGGTCACTCGGTGGGGCGAGCGACCCACGCATTCCGGAGAGCCGTCTGCACGTCCTTCCCGAGAACGGCGTGCATCGTCCCGCCGGGCAGGGTGGGCAACTCGGCCCAGTGGGTCACGCTTTCGGCATTGGTGGAGCCGTAGGGCAAACGGACGATCCCGTCGGAGTCGACGAAGCAGTCCCGGTGCTCCGTCCCGTCCTCGCTCCAGTGCAGAGTCGTGAAGTACATCGGCCTCACCAGCCAGAATTCCTCACCCGACGCCGTACCGGACTCGGTGGCGCTGTCAGCCGGATAGCGACCGGTGATCGCCGCCGCCACCGGTGTACCGCTCCGGGGCAGTCTGTCGCGTGCGTCGACCCATGTCACCGCGGTGTTCATATCCGTCATCCCCGACCTCACTCAGGTACTCGGCAAGTCCTCTTCTGCTTCTGCCCGTATGCCGACCCACGGGCATCCGGACGATGCCCGACCCCGGCACCCGGCAGGACCGCTCGGCGTTCACGAAGGTTGCTCGGGACGGAACGAGTGCGGAACCAAGCGATCCGCGACCGCCTCCCTCTCCTTCCGGACTTACGCCCCCCAGCGGACGGACCAAACACCGCCGCACGTCCCACCGCCGTCACCGACCAACTCGGCGAAGGTGAACGCCCGGCCGAAGGGGCTGCACGACCGACGACGGAGTGAACACCTCCACGCCGTTCGGGCACTGCCGCACCCGCACCCGTGCGGGGAGGTCAGCCGACGAGGGCGACCGGGGCGTCCCACGCGTTGCGGTCCACGGTGATCGTGTAACCGCCGCGGGTCTCCTTGCTGTTGACCATGTACTGGTGGCCGCGGCTGTGGTTCGTGTACAGCTTGGGGTCCCAGGGCCAGTCCGCGGTGGTGGTGTTCTTCTTGTCCCATAGGGCGTACCAGAGGTTGCCCGGCAGGTCCGTCCGGTTCGTCGCGGTGGCGATGGCCTTGGCGCTGGAGCTGCTGAAGCCGTAGAGCCCGGCGCGGTATGTCTTGGCGCGCAGGGTCTTGGTGAAGGAGCGCACGTACATCAGGGTGGCGTCGTTGCACGCCTTGTTCGTGATGTCGTACGACTCCATGTTGAGGTAGATGGGGCTGCCGGCCTTCATGCCGAGCGCGGACGCCTTGGCGACGGCGTCCTCGGCGTTGCTCTTGCCGACGGCGGCTGCTGTGGTGGCGGTGAACCTCTCCGGGTTCCTGCTGGTCTGGCAGGGCGGCTGGGCGCCGACGTAGAGCGGGATGAGCTTCCAGCCGGCCGCGTTGACCGACTTCACCCAGGACGCGGTGAGGTTGGCCTGGGTGCAGCCGCGGTTCTTGCCGCCGATGTAGACGGCGGCGGCGCCGTAGAAGCCGTTGCTCTTCCAGGCCTTCATCGCGGACAGCGAGGGTGCGGTGCAGGTGTCGAAGGCGCGGCCGGTGTAGGTCTTCTGGGCGGGCCAGGTGGTGGCCGCCATCGAGGTCTGCGCGGCGATCCCCGCCCCGGCCACGACCACGACGCCCGCCGTCGACCAGGCTATGTAGCGGCCTTTTCTGGACATCCGGTGACTGGACAATTCCCACCCCATTGGAAAAGCGGCCCACGGCCGCAACTGGTACGCCTGCAGGGGCCGGCGCCTGCGGCCACACGGTGACGTGGGTGCGGCGCTCGGCGACGCCTGCAACGACGCGGCATGGCCCCGGCGTTCGGAGCGTTCCGCACCCTACCGAAATTTTGCGGCCGCTTGACCTACGGGCATGTGTTTTCGCCACGGTGGGGGCGGCTCTGCCGGCGGGCGGTGGGCCTGCCGGGCGGGGCGCGGCCGTGGGCGCTGCGGAATGCTCCCTCCGGTGGTTCGCTGACCGCGGCCGACCACAAGCGTGCAGAGGTCCACTACCTCGGCGTCTCCGGCCGTGAAGTGAACACCGCCGCCCCCGGCGGGCACGTCACCACCACCGAGTACGACCGCTTCGGCAACACGGTCCGCGAGCTGACTGCCGCCAACCGTGCCGTCGCCCTCGGTACGACCGCCGCCGACAAGGCCGTCCAGGCCGACCTCGGCATCGCCCAGCTCACCGGCGTCGAACGCGCCGACCTCCTGGCGACCAAGTCCGTCTACAACGACACCGGCACCCGGGAACTGGAGGAGTACGGCCCGCTGCGCCGCGTCGACCTGACCGCCGATCCGAAGCAGGGCACCACCACCCTGGTGCCGTCCGGCACGTCGGTCACGGCCCGCACCTGGACGGTCAACGAGTACGACGCCGGCCGCCCGACCGACGGCACCGCCAAGGTCAAGGACCAGATCACCAGGACCACCACCGGCGCCCAGGTGCGCGAGCACCCGACCGTCCAGGGCGAGACCCGCGCCGTCCAGACCGTCTACGACTGGGCCAAGGGCCTGCCGACCAAGACGATCAAGGACCCCGGAGGCCTCGCAATCACCGAGACCACGGAGTACGACACCCAGGGCCGCGTCACCAAGCAGCTCCTGCCCGGCGCCACCGGCACCGACGCGGGCACCCGCGTGACGACGTACTGGTCCGCGACCGGCACCTGCACCGCAACATGCGCTGGTGGCGGATCATGAACTGGCTTATTGGCAGAAGCTGAGGGAGGGGGCGGCTTCGCCGCCCCCTCCCTCCCACATCTACGCAAGGGTTTCAGGAAATGAAGTATCTGCTCAACGGGTTCAAGATGGTTATTGGTTTAGCGCTCGTGGCCTGTTATCTCGCCGAGGTCATATCCGAGCTGCCGTATTCGATCATCGCTGTCGCGCTGGGCGGCGTTCTCATGGTCGACGGAACCCGAAGCGTCAGGTCCGCCCGACGAGGGAAGAAGACCTATCCCCTCTCGGCAAAACCTCGTGACGGTTCGTGACCTTCGTTCAGGTGGTGCGTCCGGTTTCCCGCTGGATTGTGACGAGGGCCGCGCGGGCGGTCCGGCCTGCAAACGGTCTGCGATCGTCATCGGTGTCGCGGGGCTGGACGGTGTGCTTCCGGCGGCCGCGCCGTCCGTGACAGCAAGTGACAGCACGGCCTGCTGATCGCCGTCTTCGACCGGAGCCGGTAGGCGTTCCTGGGCAGTTCCGGTAAGTGGTGGTGAGGACGGTCAGCCGGGTCGGCCTCGGGTCAGTGCGTGCCGCGCGGCGGTGATCACCTCATGTGCTCCGGCTCCGTACACCGCGGATTCTTTCAGCGTGTTCCACACCCGTAGGTACGTCGTGATGCTATCGGAATCGTCCAGCCACAGCTCCGCGTGCCAGTCCTCGACGACCACCCGTCGTTCGTCATAGATCCAGAATCCGTTGCCCGGATAGATCTTGAGGGCGGCTGTGAACGGCACCACGCCGAGTTCCACGGTGTCCAGGCCCATGACGCTCGTGAGCCGGTCGAGCTGGGCGGCCAGTACCGAAGGAGGGCACACCAGCGCGTGCAGGGCGGCTTCCCACATCAGGATTCTGTACGTCCTGCCGGATTCGTAGAGGCACTCCTGGCGGCGGATCCGTGCGCGTACCGCTGCCTCGGTGTCGCGTGGCGACTGCATGAGGTCGGCATGGCGCGTGAAGACGTGCCGGGCGTAGTCGGCGGTCTGGAGCATCCCGGGGACGAGGTTGTTCTCCCAGATGGTCAGAACCCGGGTGCGCTCGTGTTCGGCGGTGATCGCGTCCTGGACGGGCTTGTGCCCGGAGGCGAGTTGTCTCCGCCACGACCGGATGCGGGACTCGAACCCGCGGAGTCGGGCGAGCAGGCCGTCGTACGCCTCCGGATGGCCCGTGGCCTCGGCCCACGCCCTGAGTTCCTCGGCCTCGGCGGTCTGCCTGCCGTTCTCCAGCTTGCTGACCTTGGACTTGGTCCACCCCGGACCGAGGCGCTCCGCGAGCTGGGCGCCGGTGAGCCGACCGTCAGGGTGTGCGAGCCGCAGCTCCCGGAGCTGGACACCCAATGCCTCACGAGCCTGCTGATAGTCGGTGCTCACCGGACCTCACGTCACTTACATGGCGGCTTTGAAATGATCGTACGGAACCGCATGGTGCCAGGCCGCGTCCCGCATCTGGCAGTAGCGGTTGACGGCCGCCGGCTCTGTGACGAGTTCGATGCCGACCAGTCCGTCGGCGTCGTCGAAGACGAGCCGGGCGACCAGCCGGGAGTCGAAGAGCCAGAAGTCCTCGGCGGGCAGATGCAGCCGCTGAGCCTCGACGCGTGTGAGGTTGCGGATGTCCTCGCCGACGGCGCAGTTCCGTGCGGCGTTGTCGAGCAGGTACAGCTGTCCGGTCGTGGCCGGGGAGTCGACCAGACGGACCCGCTCGAAACGCTTGCCCTGAGCCGTCTGGGCACGCACGTTGCGGCACCAGTTGTCCTCGTGGTCCCACTGGACCGGTCGGTTTGCCACGAACTGCGCCCACGTGTCCGTGGCTTCGTCACTTGCGTACCGGCGCCGTGTCTCCAGACGCCAGGCGGTGTGCTCGAACGTCTCGAAGAGGCGGGCGAACTCGTCGTCGGCGTTGATGATCCGCGGCGTCTCGTCGCGCGGTCCGAAGTCGACCAGCGTATTGCGCGGCACTACGACGGCAACTTCGCCCTCGTCGAAATGGCGTAACTGCGCCAGGTCATCAGGGTTCATGAGCGGTGGGCCGTGCACGACGACCTCACCCGAGTCGAGGTCTTCGTGTACGCCGGGGCATCCGCCGCCGCCCGAGCCCGTGCCGTTGAACCGGAGCCGTCGCATGGTCTTCCCTTCACCTGGGTCTGCTCTGACCAGCTTCTCCGAGACCGAGGCCCCATATGCCCAGTCCTGTCGGCCTTGACAGAAACTTCGCGCAACCTGTCACATCGATCGAGAAACTCCGAGAAACACCTGAGTCGGTGGCAACTGCCTTTCCCTAGCGTTCTGGTCATGGCTGCGTCTCTGCCCTGGGGCGGGCCATCGCGAGTACGGCCCCACACCGCTCGAAAGGGAAACGTCCATGACCGTCATGCTCGACAGCGCATCGCTTACTCGTACCAGGGACCCGAAAGAGCTGCTCAACGCCGTCCAGCCGCACATCGGGCATCTGAGCGTCAACGTTCTGGACGGCGGTATGAGCCTGTGGGACCGCGAGGTCGCCCTGCTGCTGCGCGACCACGCCATGGTCCGCGACATGGCGGAACGCATCCTCGGGAACGCCGTCATGTACACCATCGGCTGTATGGAGCACCCCGAAGTGCACCTCGGTGTCGGCAAACTCGTCGACATCGGTGTCCACCAGCTCATCCTCGACACCCCGGTCTGGTGGGCCCTCTGCGAGGTCTACAACGAGGGCCGGTACAAGCACCACGCGCCGTTCGTCGAGCGTCGCCGCGACGGCCTGTGTCTGCGTACCGCGGACTTCCTGAAGTCCATCGGCTTCACCGTCGACGAGGAGCTGTGGGCCATCGACGGCACGGACTGCTCGCCGTGCGACAACAAGGTCCCCGACAGCCACTGAACCGCCCTGCGCCGATCCCTGCCCTCGTTCCGTCCCGGGGGCGGGACGGCTTCTCTCCGGAGGAGGAACACCCGCTGTGCCCGTTCCGCACGACATCCCCGCCGAGACCCAACTGTGGGACGCCTACGCCGAGTCCGCGTTCAAGGACGACGCCGAGCCGGTGTTCGGGTGGACGCAGTACGCCGGCCACGGCCCCGGTCCGGAACTCCTCGGTGCCCCGCGCAGCGTGCTGGAGATCGGTTGCGGCACCGGCCGCGCCCTCGCCCACCTCGCCCTGCGTGGCATCACCGCACACGGCGTCGACCTCTCTCCGGTCATGGTGAAGAAGAGCACCGCGCGGTGGGCGGGCACCGGCGCCGTGTTCGCCTGCGGCGAGGTTCTGGAGTGGCTGGCCGCTCCCGGCCGGACGTACGACGCCGTCTGTTCCGTCTTCGGCGCCGCGTGGTTCACCGACCCGGGCCGTCTGTTCCCGCTCGTGCGGGCGCGGCTCAATCCGGGCGGGGTGTTCGTGTTCTCGCAGCCGCCCGCCGTCCCGGGCGCGTACGGCCCGCAGGGCATGTACAAGGGCGGCTTCGCCGGGAGGGCCATGTTCACCTACCGCTACAGCTACCGTCCAGCAGTCTGGGAGCGCCTGCTGACGCGGGCCGGGTTCGCCTCGGCCCAAGCACGGGTGCTCGACGCTCCGGTGTCCGGCCACATCGGCACCCTGATCGTCCGGGCGGAAACGGCACCCTGAGCCTTCGTGGCCTCCGTACGGCGAGGGGCGCCCGGTGACCCACCGGGCGCCCCTCGCCGTCGTACTGCCGGGAGCTGCTACAGCTGCTCGATGACGTGGTCGACGCACTTCGTGAGGGCCTCGACGTCCGCCGGGTCGATCGCCGGGAACATGGCGACGCGGAGCTGGTTGCGGCCGAGCTTGCGGTAGGGCTCGGTGTCGACGATGCCGTTGGCGCGCAGGACCTTGGCGACGGCCGCCGCGTCCACCTCGTCGCTGAAGTCGATCGTGCCGATGACCTGGGAGCGCTTGGCCGGGTCGGCGACGAACGGGCTGGCGTGCTTGGACTCCTCCGCCCACGCGTACAGGCGGGTCGAGGAGTCCTTCGTGCGGGCCGTGGACCAGTCCAGGCCGCCCTGGCCGTTGATCCACTCCAGCTGCTGGTTCAGGAGGAAGAGGGTGGCCAGCGCCGGGGTGTTGTACGTCTGGTTCTTGCGGGAGTTGTCGATCGCCGTGGGGAGGCTGAAGAACTCCGGGATGTGGCGGCCGGACGCGTGGATCCGCTCCGCGCGCTCGATCGCGGCCGGGGAGAACACGCCGATCCACAGGCCGCCGTCGGAGGCGAAGGACTTCTGCGGGGCGAAGTAGTAGACGTCCGTCTCGGCGATGTCCACCGGCAGGCCGCCGGCGCCCGACGTGGCGTCGACCAGGACCAGCGCGCCCTCGTCGGCGCCCGCCACCCGCTTGATGGGGGCGGCGACACCCGTGGAGGTCTCGTTGTGCGTGAAGGCGTACACGTCGACGCCGGCCTCGGCCTGCGGGTCGGGGTGCGTGCCCGGGTCGGAGGAGACGACCGTCGGCTCGGCCAGCCACGGCGCCAGCTTGGCGGCCTTGGCGAACTTGGAGCTGAACTCGCCGAACGTGAGGTGCTGCGACTTGTTCTCGATCAGGCCGTGCGTCGCGATGTCCCAGAAGGCGGTGGAGCCGCCGTTGCCGAGGACCACCTCGTAGCCCTCGGGGAGCCGGAACAACTCGGAGATGCCCTCGCGCACCTGGCCGACCAGGTTCTTCACCGGGGCCTGTCGGTGGGAGGTGCCCAGCAGGGAGGTGCCGGTGGCGGCCAGCGCGTCCAGCGCTTCCGTCCGCACCTTGGAGGGGCCCGCGCCGAAACGACCGTCGGCGGGCTTGATGTCAGCGGGAATCCGGATCTCAGCCACGAGCGGGAGCCTAGCGGCTCCGTGAAACCCGGGCGAAACGTCGTCCGGCCGCTGAGACACGGAGGAGGGCGGCGGGGGAGATGCGGGGGCGGGGGCGGTACGGCCGTGCACCGCCCCCGCACCGACCGGCTCAGCCGTGCAGGTTCACCGGCAGCTCGTACAGGTCGTTCTGCGTCACCACCGGCTTGTTGCGCAGTTCCGACGCCGGGACCGCCAGGTCCAGGGCGGGGAAACGCGCGTAGAGGGCGGGCAGTGCCACGCCCGCCTCCAGGCGGGACAGCGCCGCGCCGGGGCAGACGTGCGGGCCGTGGCCGAAGGCGATGTGGCGGTTGGCCGTGTCGCGGGTGATGTCGAAGTCGCCCGCCGACGGGCCGTGCGCCTCCTCGTCGCGGCCGATCGCCGCGTACGACACGATCAGCGCGTCCCCGGCCGGCAGCACCCGGTCCCCGACCGGTACGTCCTCGGTGGCGAAGCGGATCAGGACGTGGGAGGTGGGTGTGGCGTAGCGCAGGGTCTCCTCCACCACCGCCGACCAGTCCGCCTCGCCGGACAGGACCAGCGCCCGCTGCTCGGGGTGGCGGGAGAGGTTGACGACGGCGTTGACGATCAGCGAGATCGTCGTCTCGTGGCCGGCCGCGACCATCAGCTGGAGCGTGGAGACGATCTCCTCGTCGGTGAGGCGGTCGCCGTCCTCGGACGCCGCTATCAGCGCCGACGTCAGGTCGTCGCCGGGGTTCTCGCGCTTCTCGGCGACCGCCGCCGCCATGATGCCGGCCAGCTCGGTCAGTGTCGCCACGACCTCGGCCGGCGGGGTCTGCGTCGAGAAGAACTTCTCGAACAGCTCCTTCAGCCGCGGCAGCCGGTCCTCCGCGAGCCCCATCAGGTCCGCGATCACGTACATGGGCAGCGGGTAGGCGAACGCGGCCTTCAGGTCCACCGCGCCCTCGGGCAGCTCCGCGAGCCCGTCGAGGAGGCCCTCGGTCAGCTCGGCGATCCGCCCGCGCATCCGCTCCACCCGCCGGGGCGTGAGCGCCTGGGCGACCAGCGTGCGCAGCCGGCGGTGGTCCGCGCCGTCCACCGTCAGCATGGACCGGCCCGGGTTGGCCAGTCCGATCAGCGGCCAGTCGGGGGCGATCTCGCCGCGCTGCCAGGCACCCCAGACGTTGATGTCCTTGACGATCCTGGGGTCGGTCAGCAGCCGCTTCGCCTCGGCGTGGCGGGTGACCGCCCACACCGGCACGCCGCCCGGCAGTTCCACCGCGGCGAGCGGACCGGCGGCCCGCAGCGCGGCGCTCTCCGCGTCCAGGTCGGTGACGAAGGGGTCGAGGGCGATGCGTTTCTGCTCCGTACCGTTCGGCGCGTCCGTAGCAGCCGTCATGAGAGCGTGCCTCCAAGGGCGGGGGTGGGGGTGAATGTCACCGGCAGTTCCGTCAGGCCGCGCAGCCACGGCGACGGACGGCGGTCCAGCGCATGCGCGGGCACGGCCAGGTCGATGTCCGGCAGCCGGTCCAGGACGACCTCGATGCCCGTCCGCGCGATCACCTCGGCGATCTCCTGCGCCGGGAACGGGCAGCGGTGCTCGCCGTGGCCGAAGGAGAAGTGCGCGCCGTTGCCGCCGGTCAGCGCCGAGCCGTCGGTGCGCACCTGGGGATCGGAGTTGGCGCCCTGGAGGCCGAGCAGCAGCAGGTCGCCCGCGCGGACGCGGCGCCCGCCCAGGTGGGTGTCGCGGGCGGCCCAGCGGCCGGCGACGTTCTGGGTGGGGGTGTCCTCCCACAGCACCTCGTTCATCGCCTCGGCGACGCTGTTGCGGCCGCCGAACAGGGAGGCAGCGAACCGGCCGTCCGTCAGCATCAGCCGCAGGGAGTTGCCGATCCAGTCGGCGGTCGGCTGGTGGCCGGCCGCCATCATCACCATCAGGTCCTGGAGGATCTCCTCCTCGGTGAACCCGGAGGGGTCGGCGAGCATCCGCGAGACCACGTCGTCGGCCGGGTTCTCCGTCCGGTCGGCGACCAGCCGCATCATCGACGTGAACAGGTGGGTCTGGCCCGCCAGGGCCCGCTCCCGGCCGTCGATCATGTCGTTGAGCGCGGTGACCAGGGCCGGGCCCTCGTCGTCGGCGAAGCCGTAGAGGCGGGCCAGCACCCGTACCGGCAGCAGCATCGCGTACTCGCCGACGATGTCGGCCCGGCCCCGCGCGCAGATGCCGTCGATCAGTTCGTCGGCGAACCTCTCGGCGTACCGGCGCAGTTCGGAGGCGTCGACCGCCTCCAGCGCGTTGCCGAGCATCGTGGCCCGTTCGCGGTGCCGCTCGCCGACCGTGTAGAGGATCGACGGCTGCTTGCGGCCGATCATCGGCAGCAGCGGCCAGTCGTCGGGGATGGTGTCCCACTGGCTCCACAGCTCGGAGTCCCGGCTGAAGAGCACCGGGTCGCCGGTGACCTGGTGCAGTTCGCGGTAGCCGAGCACCAGCCAGGCCGGTACGTCGCCGTCCAGCAGGATCGGCACGACGGGACCGTGCTCGCGCCGCATCTCCCGGTACACCCGGGTCGGGTCGTCCTGGAGCAGGGCGCCGCTGAGGAGGACGGGGGCGGGGGCGGCGGTCACACCAGCTCCTGGGGAAAGGCGGGGGCGGAGTCGGGGGCGGCGTACAGGGCCTGGATGTGCTCCACCAGGGAGATCAGGACCAGCTTGCTGGACGCCCGGGAGCGTGCGTCGCAGGTGACCAGCGGTACGTGCGGGTCGAGGTCGAGGGCCTCGCGGACCTGCTCCGGGGCGAAGGACGGGCCGCCGAAGTCGTTGCAGGCCACGATGAACGGCGTGCCGCGCTTCTCCAGGCGGTCGATGGCGTACCAGGAGTCGTCGATGCGCCGGGTGTCGACGAGCACGACCGCGCCCAGCGTCCCGGAGAACAGCCGGTCCCACAGGAACCAGAACCGCTCCTGGCCGGGCGCGCCGAACAGGTACAGCACGTTGCGTTCGTCGAGGGTGATGCGGCCGAAGTCGAAGGCGACGGTGGTCGCGGTCTTGCCGCGCACACCGCTGACGTCGTCCACGGTCTCGCCGGCCCGGGTCATCGTCTCCTCGGTGTTGAGGGGACGGATCTCGCTGACCGAGCGGACCATCGTCGTCTTGCCGGCGCCGAAGCCGCCCACGACCACGATCTTGAGGCCGTTGTCGGCCGACGCGCCGAGTGGCGTACGCGTCTCAGAGGTTGCGGAGTCCAACGAGCACCTGCTCCAGAATGTCGGGGTCGGGTACGGCTGCCTTGCGGGGGTGACGGGCACTGACCCGGCCCGAGGCGAGCAGGTCGGACAGCAGGATCCTGGTGATGCTCACCGGCAGCCCCAGCTCCGCCGCGATCTCGACGACCGCGGTGGGACGGTCGGTCATCCGCAGGATCGCCGCGTGCTCCGACTGCATGCCCGGCGTCGGATCGCACTCGGCGACGACCAGGGTCACCAGGTCGAAGGGACTGTCCGGGCCGGGCCGGCTGCGACCGCCGGTGAGCGTGTACAGCCGGTCGGGCGCGTCGTCCCTGCCGGGCCTGCTCATGAGCTGCGCGGCGGGGCGGTCAGGTGCTCCCCGAGTTGCTCGACCAGTTCGCTCATGTTGTGGCCGACGAGGCCGGGATCGGCGTCCTCCGAGGTGACGACGGCCAGATGCGCGCCCTCACCGGCCTCCACGATGAACAGCACGCCCCCGTAGAACTCGGTCATCGCCGACCGGACGCCTCCGCTGCCGTCCCCGAACTCCACGGACGCGCCGTGCGACAGCGACTGGATGCCGGCGGCGATCGCCGCGAGCTGGTCGGCCTGGTCGTTGGACAGCTCGGGCGTACGGCACAGCTTCAGGCCGTCACGGGACAGCACGAGCGCGTGCCGAGTGCCCGGCGTGCGCGTCAGCAGGCCTTCTATCAGCCAGGTGAGCTTCTCGTCGGCGGTCGTCGTGCCGGTCATGAGGTGGGGTCGCCTTCCAGGTGGTTCTGCGCGTGCGGGGAGCGGGGGGTGGTGGGTTCGGGGGTGGCGTCGTCGCCCGGGCCGGGCGGGGTGGCGTCCGGGTCCGCGGCGGTGGCGTGCGGGGCTTCCGGGTCCGCGGCGGTGCGGGCGTCCGGGCCGGCGGTGGTGCTGAGGACGTCCGGGGCGGCGGTGGCGTGCGGGGCTTCCTGGACGTCCGGGGCGGTGCCCGGTCCGGCGGTGGCGTGCGCGGCTCCCTCGGCGTCCGCGGCGGCGACGGCTCCGGCGGTGCTCCGGGCGGCCGGGGGTTCGGCCGCTTCCGGGGGCGGTGTGGGCGCGGAGCCGCGTACGGCCTGGCGGAAGTCGCTGAAGCGGGAGGCGCGGGCCCGGGTCTCCTCGGCCGTGGGGGCCGGTCGCGGCGTGGCGGCGCGGCTGCCGGAGCGGGCGCGCTCGGCCTCGGCGAGGGTGCGGCCGCGCCGGCGGCGGGGCAGTCCGAGCGTCGCCGCGTCCGGGGTGTGGCTTTCGTCCAGGTCCGCGGACTTGTGCCGGGGCAGCGGGTCGGGGTCCGGGGTGGAGGCGGCCAGTGCGGCGGCGTAGTCGGCCGGGGGGACGGGCTGCGGGGCGTCGGTCGCGCCGGCCGGTGCCGCGGCCGGGCGGGTGCCGCCGCGCCGGGGAAGCCGGTCGGAGGCGCCGGGGGCGGACCTGGGGGCCGGGACGGAGCCGGTGGGCGGTGCGGCGGCCGGGGCGGGCCGGGCCGGGGCGGCCGGAGCGACCGACGGGGCGGACACGGCGGGCGGGGCGGGCACGGCGGGCATGCCGGGCGTGCCGTCCTGGGACACGAGGATGTCCTGCGGGATGAGCATCAGCACGCCCGTGCCGCCGCGCGCCGAGGGGCGGTACGAGACCTTCATGCCGTACCGCCGGGCCAGTCGGCCGACGACGGCGAGGCCGAGGCGGGTGCCGGTGAGGCCGCCGATCCCGGCCGTCTCGCCCGAGACCGCGACCTCGGCGCGCCGGAGCTGGGCCTCGCTCATGACGAGACCGCTGTCCTCTACGGACACGATGACCCCGGCCGGCACCTCCTCCACGTACACGTGGACCTCGGCGGTCGGCGGCGAGAAGTTGGCCGCGTTGTCGAGGAGTTCGGCGAGCGCGTGCATGACGCCCTCGGCGGCGTGCCCGGCGACGGCGGTGTCGCTGGCGGAGTGGACGCGTACGCGCTGGTAGCCGCCGATCCGGCCCATGGCGCCGCGCAGGATCGACTCCATGGCGATGGGCCGGGCCCAGCGGCGGCCGGACCGGGCGCCGGTCAGGACGGCGACCGAGTCGGCGAGCCGGCCGGCCTGGGCGGTGCGGTGGTCGAGGTGGAGGAGGTCGGCGAGGACCTCCTCGTCGGCGTGCTTCTCCTCCATGGCGCGCAGGTCGGCCAGCATGCTGGTGGCCAGGGCCTGCATGCGGCCCGCGGCGTTGGCGGTGGCGGAGAGCGCGGCGGCCCGCGCGCTGTTGGCCTCCCGCAGCCGGGCGGCCAGCCGGGCGTTGCCGTCGGTGAGGCGGTCGCGCTCCTCGCCGAGGCGGGCCATCTGCGTGGTGTGCTCGGCGGTGAGCCGGGCCCGCTCGGCGGCGTGCTCCTCGGTGAGGCGGGCCAGTTCGGCGGCGTGCTCCTCGGTGAGGCGGGCCAGTTCCGCCGTGTGCTCGGCCGTGCGGTGGTCGTGCTCGGCGGCCAGGGTCTCGGCGTGCAGGGCGCGTTCCCGCTCCAGCTCGGCCGCCAGCCGGGCCTGTTCCCGGGCCAGGTCGCCGGCCAGCCGTTCGTGCTGACGGCGGGAGTCCTCGCCCAGCCGGGCGCGTTCCTGGAACAGCCTGCTGAGGTCCTGGTTGGCGGATGCCAGCCGGGCGCGGGCGGTACGCGCCGCCTGCCTGCCGTGCGCGGCCGCGGTGACGGCCGCGCAGAGCAGCAGGGCGGCCACCGCCCCGGTCAGCGCCACGGCTGCGCGCACGGAGGCCGGTGCCAGAGCGGCGGCCACGGCGACCGCGGCCCCGGCCGCGGCCGCGGTGAGCGCGAAGGCGGGCAGCAGGTTGCGAAGGGCGGGGCGGTCGCCGGGGAGGGCGGGGGAGGTCATCAGTCGAATCCTCGGTCGGGTCCGCGGGCGTCCACCGGAGATCCGGGCCGGCCCTCGGGCGATTCCATGAGGTAATCCGGCCTCTACTGGGGGCTAGAGCCGTCACCTGCGCGCAACTGCCGGTCACTATATGCAGGTTCGTGATCACTTTGGGAGGGCCCCGGTCAGGTTCTTGGGAATTGATGTGGCCGAAAAGCGAAGAGCACGGCCGGGCGCCCTCCACAGGCACGGGTGCACGGGCCCGCGGGCACGGGTGCGCGGGCCCCGGAGGGGGTTGCCGGTCTCCCGGGGCATGCTGGGGGGATGACCGAGATCGCGGAACTGCGGGCCGCGCTGCGGGCCGCCGTGCGCGGCGAGGTGGCCTTCGACGTCACCTCCCGGGCACTGGTCACCATGGACGCGTCCAACTACCGGCGCGTCCCCCTGGGCGTGGTCGCGCCCCGCGACGCCGACGACGTGGCGGCGGCACTGGAGGTGTGCCGGGCGCACGGCGTGCCGGTCGTGGCACGCGGCGGCGGGACGTCGACCGCCGGGCAGGCGACCGGCACCGGCGTGGTGCTGGACTTCACCCGCCACCTGAACCGGCTCGTCCGCCTGGACGCCGACGCCCGTACGGCCGTCGTCCAGCCCGGTCTGGTGCTGGACCGACTCCAGGAGGCCGCCGCCCCGCACGGACTGCGCTTCGGGCCCGACCCGTCCACGCACGGCCGCTGCACGCTCGGCGGCATGATCGGCAACAACTCCTGCGGCGCCCACTCGGTCGCCTGGGGGACGACCGCGGACAACGTGCGCGAGCTGGACGTCGTCACCGCGCGCGGGCGGCGCCTGCGGCTCGGCCGGGGATGGGCCGGCGCGCCGGACGGACTGCGGGCGCTCGTCGAGGGCGAGCGGGCGCGGCTGCGCACCGGATTCCCCGAGCTGCCCCGCCGTATCTCCGGATACGCGCTGGACGCCCTGCTGCCCGAGCGGGGCGCCGACGTCGCCCGGTCCTTCTGCGGCTCCGAGGGCACCCTGGCCGTGCTCACGGAAGCGGTGGTCGACCTCGTCGAGGCACCCCGCGCGCACGCGCTCGCGGTGCTCGGCTACGCCGACGAGGGCGCCGCCGCCGAGGCCGCGGCCGCGCTGGTGGCACGCTCGTCCCCCCGCTCGGGCGCGGCCGGGAGCGGGGGACGGCCGCTGACGGTCGAGGGCATGGCCGCCGACCTGCTGCCGTCGGCGGCGGGGCTGCCGCGGGGCGGGGCGTGGCTGTTCGTGGAGACGGGCGGCGAGTCGCCCGGTCAGGCACGCGCGCGTGCGGAGGCGATCGCGCGGGCGGCCGACGCCGTGGACACGCTCGTGGTGACGGACGCCGCCGGGCAGCGCGCCCTGTGGCGGGTCCGGGAGGACGCCGCCGGTACGGCCACCCGGATGCCTGGGGGCACGGAGGCCTGGCCCGGCTGGGAGGACTGCGCGGTGCCCCCGGCCCGGCTCGGCGCGTACCTGCGGGACTTCCGCGCCCTGCTGACCGCGCACGGCCTGCGCGGCGCGCCGTACGGGCACTTCGGGGACGGCTGCATCCACGTCCGCATCGACTTCGACCTGCTCACCGAGGCGGGCGTCGGCCGTTTCCGCCGTTTTTCGGAGGAACTGGCCGACCTGGTCGTGGCGCACGGCGGCTCGCTGTCCGGGGAGCACGGCGACGGGCAGGCGCGCGCCGAGCTGCTGCCGCGGATGTACGGCGAGGAGATGGTCGCCCTCTTCGGGAGGGCGAAGGCCGTCTGGGACCCCGACGACCTCCTCAACCCCGGGATGCTGGTCCGCCCCGCCCCCCTCGACTCCCACCTGCGCTTCGCCGTGCTGCCCCGCGAGCCCGTCGACGTGGCCTTCGGCTACCCCGGTGACGGCGGCGACTTCACCGCCGCGGTCCGCCGCTGCGTGGGCGTCGCCAAGTGCCGTACGGAGACGGTGTCCGGGCCCGCCGTGATGTGCCCCTCCTACCGGGTGACGGGCGAGGAACGGCACTCCACGCGCGGGCGGGCCCGGCTGCTGCACGAGATGCTCGCCGGTGAGGTGGTCACCGACGGCTGGCGGTCGGAGGAGGTGCGGGAGGCGCTCGACCTCTGCCTCGCCTGCAAGGGCTGCCGCTCGGACTGCCCGGTCGGCGTCGACATGGCCACGTACAAGGCGGAGTTCCTCCACCACCACTACGCCGGCCGCCGCCGCCCGGCCGCCCACCACGTGATGGGGCGCCTGCCCCTCTGGCTGCGCTGGGTGAGCCGTACGCGCACGGCGTCGCTCGTCGGCGCGCTGGCGGCGGTGGAGCCGTTGGCGCGGGTCGCGAAACGGATCGGGGGGATCGCCGTGGAGCGGGACCTCCCGCGGCCGGCCCGCGAGACGTTCAGCCGGTGGTGGCGGGGGAGGCCGCCCGCGGGCGGCTCCGGGAACAGCGGCGGCTCCGGTCCCCTCGGTGCTTCCGGTCCCCTCGTCGTCCTGTGGCCCGACACCTTCACCGAGCACTTCTCGCCCTCGGTCGGGCGGGCGGCCGTCAGGGTGCTGGAGGCGGCCGGGCTGCGGGTGGCGCTGCCGCCGACCCTGCGGATGCGCGGGCGGCCGGTGGGCGACGGGCGGTCCAGGAACGCGGCGGCCCTGCTGACGGCCCGCCGCGCGCGGGTCTGCTGCGGGCTGACGTACGTCTCCACCGGGCAGCTCGACCACGCGCGCGTGGTGCTGCGGCGCACCCTCGACCTGATGGAGCCGGTGCTGGCGGCGGACGTGCCGGTCGTCGTGCTGGAGCCGAGCTGCGCCGCGGCCCTGCGGAGCGACCTGCCCGAGCTGCTGCACGACGACCCGCGCGCGGCCCGCCTCGCCGCCCGCGTCCTCACCTTCGCCGAGGTCCTGGAACGGCACGCCCTCGACTGGCGGCCGCCCCGCCTCGACCGTCCGGTCGTCGGCCAGACCCACTGTCACCAGCACGCGGTCCTGGGCGACACGGCCGACCGGCGGCTGCGCGAGGCCGCCGGGCTCGACGGCGAGCTGAGCGGCGGCTGCTGCGGACTCGCCGGCAACTTCGGCTTCGAGAAGGGCCACTTCGAGGTGTCACGGGCCTGCGCGCAGGAGTCGCTCCTGCCGTCCGTGCGCGACGCCGCCCCGGACGCGGTGGCCCTCGCGGACGGCTTCTCCTGCCGGACCCAGCTCGAACAACTGGCGGGCGTGCGGGGGCGGCACCTCGCGGAGGTCCTGGCGGAAGGACTGGAGGAGGCGCTGGAGGAGGTGTTGGAGGAACGGCCGGGGGAGCCGTCGGCGGGGTCGGCGGATCGGCCCGGGGAGCCGGGGGAGCGGTGAAGGGGCGGCGGGGTGGAGGCGGCGGGCGCCGTTGCCCGGCCCGGACGGCGGTGCCGCCGTCACGCAGGCCTCCGGCGGCGGACCCGGCGAGGTGACGGCGCACGCGTGCGCCGGAAGGTCCGCGGTGCCGGGGTGGGCGTGGCCGCCGTGCGAGCCACGGCGCGCGTGCGTGGCGGATACGCCGGCGCCGGAGGGTCTGCGGTACCGGGGACGGGCGTGGCCGCCGTGCGAGCCGCCGCGCGCGTGGACGGACACGCCCGCGCCCGACGCCCACGGCGCGCGTGGACGGACACGCCCGCGCCCGACGCCCACGGCGCGCGTGGACGGACACGCCCGTGCCCGACGCCCACGGTCCCCGTGACGGGCGCGGCCGGCTCCTACGCTGGCCGCACAGCCGTCGAAGGAGCCCCGCGCATGAGCCTGCGTGTCCAGCCGATCACCCGCGCCGAGCACCTGGCGTTCGTCGCGGGCCGCCCCTCCGTCAGCCACCTGCAGACCCCGGCGTGGGGGGATGTGAAACCGGACTGGCGGGCGGAGAGCATCGGCTGGTTCGACGAGCGCGGGGCGCCGGTGGGGGCGGGGCTGGTGCTGCTGCGGCCGCTGCCGAAGCTGAAGAAGTACCTGGCGTACCTGCCCGAGGGGCCGGTCGTCGACTGGTTCGCGGCGGACCTCGTCGGGCGCTGGCTGGACCCGATGCTCGCCCACCTGAAGGCGCGGGGCGCGTTCTCCGTGAAGATGGGCCCGCCCGTCGTCGTACGCCGCTGGAGTGCCGACGCCGTGAAGGCCGCGATCGCCGATCCGGGCGCCCGGCGGCTGCGGGACGCGGCGCCCACCGCCACCGAGGCGCCCGCCCTCGGCGTCGCCGAACGGCTGCGCGCCGCCGGCTGGCGGCAGACCGAGCCGGGCGGCGAGGACGGCTTCGCGGCCGGACAGCCGCGGTACGTCTTCCAGGTCCCGTACGCCGGCCGGTCGCCGGAGGAGATCCAGGGCGGCTTCAACCAGCAGTGGCGGCGCAACATCAAGAAGGCGGAGAAGGCGGGCGTCAAGGTCGTCCGCGGCGACCGGACGGACCTCGCGGTCTTCTACGGCCTGTACACCGAGACCGCCGAACGCGACCGGTTCGTCCCGCGCCCCCCGGCCTACTTCGAGCGCATGTGGACCGCGCTCAACGCCGAACACCCCGACCGCATGCGTCTCTACCTCGCCCACCACGACGGCGAGGTCCTCGCCGCGGCCACCATGATCACCGTCGGCGAGCACGTCTGGTACTCCTACGGCGCCTCGACCGGCCGCAGACGCGAGGTCCAGCCGAACAACGCCCTGCAGTGGCGCATGATGTGCGACGCCCACGAGCTGGGCGCCGCCGTCTACGACCTGCGCGGCATCACCGACACCCTGGAGGACACGAACCACCTCCTCGGCCTCCTCCGCTTCAAGGTGGGCACGGGCGGCGAGGCGGTGGAGTACCTCGGCGAGTGGGACTTCCCGCTGAACCGGATGCTCCACCGGGCGCTGGAGCTGTACATGGCGCGGCGCTGAGTCCGACGGGTGGGCCGTGCGGCTCCGCGGGCCGCAGGACAGCGGCAAATCGACTTCACACTCCTGACGTGGTCCATTACTCTGGACCGCGCAGTGCATCGTGATGGACACCAGTCCTGGCGTAGAGCCCACCGACCCTTGGACCGCCCGTGAGCACCCCCGACACCACCGCGCCGAACCGGCAGCCCGTCACCCCGGCCGCTCCGGCAGCCCTGGCCGCCCCGGACGGCCCGGCCCCGGCGCCCGGCCGGTGGGCCGCCCTCGGCCCCGTCGGGCTGGTGCTCGCCGGAGGAGTGTCCGTCCAGTTCGGCGGCGCGCTCGCGGTGGCCCTGATGCCGCGGGCGGGCGCGCTCGGCGTCGTCGCACTGCGGCTGCTGGTCGCCGCCGTCGTCCTGCTCGTGGTCTGCCGGCCCCGGCTGCGCGGGTACTCGCGCGCCGACTGGGGCACGGTCGTCGTCTTCGGCGTCACCATGTCCGCGATGAACGGCCTCTTCTACCAGTCCGTCGACCGCATCCCCCTCGGTACCGCGGTCACCCTGGAGGTCCTCGGCCCGCTCGCCCTCTCCGTCCTGGTCTCGCGGCGCGCCCTGAACCTCGTGTGGGCCGGGCTCGCGCTCGCCGGGGTCTTCCTGCTCGGCGGCGGGGTGCGCGACCTCGATCCGCTGGGTGCCGCGTTCGCGCTGGCGGCGGGTGCGATGTGGGCGGCGTACATCGTCTTCAGCGGCCGTACCGGCCGCCGCTTCCCGCAGGCGGACGGGCTCGCGCTGGCGATGGCCGTGGGCGCGCTGCTGTTCCTGCCCCTGGGCGTCGCCGAGTCCGGCGCGAAGCTTCTCGACCCGGTGACCCTCGGTCTGGGCGCGGCGGTGGCGGTCCTGTCCTCCGTACTGCCCTACACCCTGGAACTCCTCGCCCTGCGGCGCATGCCCGCCGCCACCTTCGCGATCATGATGAGCCTGGATCCGGCCCTCGCGGCGACCGCCGGCTTCCTCGTCCTCGACCAGGCCCTGTCCGCCGTCGAGGCGGCCGCGATCGCCCTGGTCGTCGCCGCGAGCATGGGCGCGGTGCGGACCCGGGCGGGGCGGGTGAAGACGGCGGTCCCGGAGGCCTGAGGGTGACCGCCTGATCGGCAGGTCCCACGAGGGGCCCGCGGGAGACCCCGCGACGGGGTCCGCGGGGTGTCGAAAGGCCTCCCGGAAAGGTCCCTCGATAAATCATGCAAGCATGCTTGATTGTTTCTGGGGCCGCTGCCATGCTCCTCCCCATGGCCGACCCGACGCCCGTGCTCGACGACCTCCGTGCCGAAAGCGACGAACTCGACCGGCTGGTGGCCGAGTCCGCCCCGGACCGCTGGACCCTCCCGACACCCGCCCCCGGCTGGACCGTCGCCCACCAGATCGCCCACCTCGCCTGGACCGACCACTCGGCCCTCCTCGCCGTCACGGACGAGGACGGGTTCCGGGCCCTTGTCGAACAGGCGCTCGCCGCCCCCGACTCGTTCGTCGACCAAGGGGCCGAGGAAGGCGCCGCGCTGCCGCCCGCCGAACTGCTCGCGCGCTGGCGGGCCGGCCGCACCGCCCTCGACGAGGCACTGCGGGGGGCCCCGCCCGGCGCCCGGTTCCCCTGGTACGGCCCCCCGATGGCGGCCGCCTCCCTCGCCACCGCCCGCCTCATGGAGACCTGGGCCCACGGCCTGGACGTGGCCGACGCCCTCGGCGTCACCCGCGCCCCCACCGACCGCATCCGGCACATCGCCCGGCTCGGCGTCCGCACCCGCGACTTCGCCTTCGCCGCGCACGGGCTGCCCGCCCCCGCCGATCCCGTCCGGGTGGAACTCCTCGGCCCCCGCGGGGAGCAGTGGACGTACGGCCCCGAGGAGGCCGCGCAGCGCGTCACCGGCCCCGCGCTCGACTTCTGCCTGCTGGTCACCCAGCGCGCCCACCGCACCGACCTCGCCCTGCGCGCCGAGGGCCCCGACGCCGACCGCTGGCTGGACGTCGCGCAGGCCTTCGCCGGACCGCCCGGCCCCGGCCGCCCGCCGAAGGAAGCCGTCCGGTGACCGCCCGGACCCTGCGCGTCGGCAACGCCTCCGGCTTCTACGGCGACCGCTTCGACGCGGTGCGCGAGATGCTCACCGGCGGTGAACTCGACGTCCTGACCGGCGACTACCTCGCCGAGCTGACCATGCTGATCCTCGGCCGGGACCGCCTGAAGGACCCCGGCGCCGGGTACGCCCGCACCTTCCTGCGCCAGCTGGAGGAGGCCCTCGGCCTCGCCCACGAACGCGGGGTCAGGATCGTCACCAACGCGGGCGGCCTGAACCCGGCCGGACTCGCCGACGCCGTACGCGCCCTCGCGGAGCGGCTCGGCATCCCCGTACGGGTCGCGCACGTCGAGGGGGACGACCTCGGGCCCCGCCACCCAGGCAGCCTCACCGCCCACGCCTACCTCGGCGGCTTCGGCATCGCCGCCTGCCTGCGGGCGGGCGCGGACGTCGTGGTGACCGGGCGGGTGACGGACGCGGCCCTGGTCACCGGGCCCGCCGCCGCCCACTTCGGCTGGGGGCCCGCCGACCACGACCGGCTCGCCGGGGCCGTCGTCGCCGGGCACGTCCTGGAGTGCGGGACACAGGCCACCGGCGGCAACTACGCCTTCTTCGGCGAGGGCCGCCGCGACGTCCGCAGGCCCGGCTTCCCCCTCGCCGAGCTGCACGCCGACGGCAGCAGCGTGATCACCAAGCATCCGGGCACCGGCGGCTTCGTCGACGTCGGGACGGTCACCGCGCAGCTGCTCTACGAGACGGGCGGCGCCCGCTACGCCGGACCGGACGTCACCGCCCGGCTGGACACCGTACGGCTCACGCAGGACGGCCCCGACCGCGTCCGGATCGACGGCGTGCGCGGCGAGGCGCCGCCCCCGGACCTCAAGGTGGGCCGCACGCGGCTCGGCGGGTTCCGCAACGAGGTCGTCTTCGTGCTGACCGGCCTCGACATCGAGGCCAAGGCGGCACTGGTGCGCGAGCAGATGGCGGAGGCGTTCGCCAAGTCGGCGCCGCAGGAGGTCCGCTGGGACCTCGTCCGCACCGACCGCGCCGACGCGGGCACCGAGGAGACGGCGAGCGCGCTGCTGCGGCTCGTCGTGCGCGACCCCGACCAGGCCCTCGTCGGGCGGGCGCTGAGCGGCGCGGCCGTCGAACTGGCGCTGGCCAGCTATCCGGGCTTCCACGTCCTCGCCCCGCCCGGCAAGGGCGCCCCCTACGGGGTGTTCGAGGCCGCGTACGTCCCGCAGGGCGAGGTGGACCACGTCGCCGTCCTCGCCGACGGGCGCCGCGTCCCCGTGCCCGCGCCCGCCGACACCCTGGCCCTGGACGACGTACCGCAGCCGGCGCCGCCCGGACCGCCGCCCGACGGGCCCGTGCGCCGGGCTCCCCTCGGGCGCGTCGCCGGAGCCCGCAGCGGCGACAAGGGCGGGGACGCCAACGTGGGCGTGTGGACGCGGTCGGAGGAGGCCTGGCGGTGGCTCGCCCACACGCTGACCGTCGACCGGTTCCGTGAACTGATCCCCGAGAGCGCCGGGTTGCGCGTGACCCGGCACGTCCTGCCCCGTCTGCGCGCCCTCAACTTCGTCGTCGAGGGCCTCCTCGGCGCCGGGGTCGCCTCCCAGCACCGCTTCGACCCGCAGGCCAAGGCGCTCGGCGAATGGCTGCGCTCCCGCCACCTGGACATACCGGAGGACCTGCTGTGACCGTCCTGCCGTCGGCGCTGGACCCCCACGGACCCGACCACCGGGCCCGCCGCGACAGCATGCTCGCCAAGCTCGCCGCCCTCGACGAGGAGCACGCGAAGGCGCTGGCGGGCGGCGGCGAGAAGTACGTCGCCCGGCACCGGGGCCGCGGAAAGCTGCTGGCCCGCGAGCGCGTCGAACTGCTCCTCGACCCCGACACCCCGTTCCTTGAGCTGTCGCCGCTGGCGGCCTGGGGCAGCGAGTACGCGGTCGGCGCCTCCCTCGTCACCGGCATCGGCGTCGTCGAGGGCGTGGAGTGCCTGATCACCGCCAACGACCCGACCGTGCGCGGCGGCGCCAGCAACCCGTGGTCGCTGAAGAAGGCCCTGCGCGCCAACGACATCGCGCTCGCCAACCGGCTGCCCGTGATCAGCCTGGTGGAGTCCGGCGGGGCCGACCTGCCCTCCCAGAAGGAGATCTTCATCCCCGGCGGCGCGATCTTCCGGGACCTGACCCGGCTGTCCGCGGCCGGCATCCCGACCGTCGCCGTCGTCTTCGGCAACTCCACGGCCGGAGGCGCGTACGTCCCCGGCATGTCCGACCACGTCATCATGGTCAAGGAGCGGGCGAAGGTGTTCCTCGGCGGGCCGCCGCTGGTCAAGATGGCGACCGGCGAGGAGAGCGACGACGAGTCGCTGGGCGGCGCGGAGATGCACGCGCGCGTGTCCGGCCTCGCCGACCACTTCGCCGTCGACGAGCCCGACGCCCTGCGCCAGGCCCGCCGCGTCGTCGCCCGCCTCAACCACCGCAAGGCCCACCAGGACCCGGCACCGGCCGCACCGCCGAAGTACGACCCGGAGGAACTCCTCGGCATCGTCCCCGGCGACCTCAAGGTGCCCTTCGACCCGCGCGAGGTGATCGCCCGGATCGTCGACGCCTCCGACTTCGACGAGTTCAAACCGCTGTACGGGACGAGCCTGGTCACCGGCTGGGCGAGCCTGCACGGCTACCCGGTCGGCATCCTCGCCAATGCCCGGGGCGTGCTGTTCAGCGCCGAGTCCCAGAAGGCCGCCCAGTTCATCCAGCTCGCCAACCAGCGCGACATCCCGCTGGTCTTCCTGCACAACACCACCGGCTACATGGTCGGCAGGGAGTACGAGCAGGGCGGCATCATCAAACACGGCTCGATGATGATCAACGCGGTGTCCAACTCGAGGGTCCCGCACCTGTCCGTCCTCATGGGCGCCTCCTACGGCGCCGGCCACTACGGCATGTGCGGGCGCGCCTACGACCCCCGCTTCCTGTTCGCCTGGCCCAGCGCCAAGTCGGCCGTCATGGGCCCGCAACAGCTCGCCGGGGTGCTCTCCATCGTCGCCCGCCAGTCGGCCGCCGCGAAGGGCCTGCCCTACGACGAGGACGGCGACGCCGCGCTGCGCGCGATGGTCGAGCAGCAGATCGAGTCCGAGTCGCTGCCCATGTTCCTGTCCGGGCGGCTGTACGACGACGGTGTCATCGACCCGCGCGACACCCGCACCGTCCTCGGCCTGTGCCTGTCGGCCGTCCACACCGCCCCCTTCGAGGGCGCGCGGGGCGGCTTCGGCGTCTTCCGGATGTGAGGGACCTTCCAGTGATCACTTCTGTGCTCGTCGCCAACCGCGGCGAGATCGCCTGCCGCATCTTCCGCACCTGCCGCGCGTCGGGGATCCGGACGGTCGCCGTGCACTCGGACGCCGACGAGGGGGCCCTCCACACGCGCGTGGCCGACACCGCCGTACGGCTGCCCGGCGACACGCCCGCCCAGACGTACCTGCGGGCCGACCTGATCGTGAAGGCGGCCGTCGCCGCGGGCGCGGACGCCGTGCACCCCGGCTACGGCTTCCTCTCCGAGAACGCCGGCTTCGCGCGCGCCGTCCTGGACGCGGGCCTGGTCTGGATCGGGCCGCCGCCCGGCGCGATCGAGGCGATGGCGTCCAAGACCCGGGCGAAGGCCCTCATGGGGCTCGCCCCGCTGAACGCCGACGAGGTGACCGAGTCCGACCTGCCGGTCCTGGTGAAGGCCGCCGCGGGCGGCGGCGGGCGCGGCATGCGCGTCGTACGCCGCCTGGCGGAGCTGACGCCCGCGCTGGAGGGCGCGCGCGCCGAGGCCGCGAGCGCCTTCGGCGACGGCGAGGTCTTCGTCGAGCCCTACGTGGAGAACGGCCGCCACGTCGAGGTGCAGATCCTCGCCGACACGCACGGCACGGTCTGGGCGCTCGGCACCCGTGACTGCTCCCTCCAGCGCCGCCACCAGAAGGTCGTCGAGGAGGCCCCGGCACCCGGCCTCCCCGGGGACCTGGTGGACGAGCTGCACGCGCTGGCCGTGCGGGCCGCGCGCGCCGTGGACTACACCGGCGCCGGGACCGTCGAGTTCCTCGTCGCGGGCGGCCGCGCCCACTTCCTGGAGATGAACACCCGCCTCCAGGTCGAACACCCCGTCACCGAGGAGGTCTTCGGGATCGACCTGGTGGCCGAGCAGATCCGCGTCGCGGAGGGCCACGCCCTGCCCGCCGAGCCGCCGCCCGCGCGCGGCCACGCCGTCGAGGCCCGCCTCTACGCCGAGGACCCGGCGGCCGGCTGGACCCCGCAGACCGGCATCCTGCACCGCCTCGCCGTCCCCGAGGGCGTCCGTCTCGACACCGGCTTCGGCGACGGCGACACCATCGGCGTCCACTACGACCCCATGCTCGCCAAGGTCGTCGCCCACGCCCCCACGCGCGCGGAGGCCGTCCGCACCCTCGCCGGCGCCCTGGAACGGGCGGCCGTCCACGGCCCGGTCACCAACCGCGATCTCCTCGTCGCCTCCCTGCGCCACGAGGAGTTCACCTCCGGCCGCATGGACACCGGCTTCTACGACCGCCACCTCGCGGCCCTCACCGCACCGGCCCCCGACCCCTTGGCCCCGCTGGCGGCGGCCCTCGCCGAGGCGCACGGCCGCTCCCGCTTCGGCGGCTGGCGCAACCTGCCCTCCCGGCCGCAGACCCGGCGCTACCTCATGGCGGGCGAGGAACACGAGGCCCGCTACCACCACACCCGCACCGGCCTCACGGCGGACGGCGTGCACGGTGTCCACGTCGTACACGCCGACGCGTCCCTCGTCGTGCTGGAGGTGGACGGCGTACGGCGCGGTTTCCAGGTGGCCCGGTACGGCGACCGCGTCCACGTGAACGCCACCGCCCTCACCGCCCTGCCCCGCTTCCCCGAGCCGGAGGACCAGCGCGCCCCCGGCTCCCTGCTGGCCCCGATGCCCGGCACGGTCGTCAAGATCGCGGACGGCCTCGTCACCGGATCGAGTGTCGGGGCGGGCGAACCGATCGTGTGGCTCGAAGCGATGAAGATGCAACACGTCATCTCGGCGCCGGCGGCGGGGACGCTGACGGAGCTGCCGGTGACGACGGGACAGCAGGTGCAGGTCGGCACCCTGCTGGCGGTGGTGCAGACGACCTAGGGACGCGTGCACCGACATGCGGCCCCGCCGCGTGAGCGCCCCGCCCTCCACGACCCGCACGCGAAGGAGCCACGATGACCACCCTGATCGAGTCCGACGAGCACAAGGCGCTGCGGGCCGCGGTGTCCGACTTCGCCCGGCACCGGCAGGCCTGCGACAACGGCACCCTCTGGCGGGAGGCCGCCAAGCTCGGCTACATCGGCGTCAACCTCCCCGAGGAGTACGGCGGGGGCGGCGGCGGCATCGCCGAACTCTCCCTCGTCTCCGAGGAGCTCGGCGCCGCGGGGTCCCCCCTGCTGATGATGATCGTCAGCCCCGCCATCTGCGGCACGGTGATCTCCCGCTTCGGCACGGACGCCCAGAAGCGGGAGTGGCTGCCCGCCCTCGCCGACGGCTCCCGCCTCATGGCCTTCGGCATCACCGAGCCCGACGCCGGCTCCAACAGCCACCGCATCACCACCACCGCCCGCCGCGACGGGGCGAGCGGCGACTGGGTGCTGACCGGCCGCAAGGTCTTCGTCTCCGGCGTGGACATCGCCGACGCCACCCTCGTCGTCGGCAGGACGGAGGACTCCCGCACGGGCCGCCTCAAGCCCTGCCTGTTCATCGTCCCGCGCGACGCCCCCGGCTTCACCCGGCGCCCCATCGACATGGAACTGCACAGCGTGGAGAAGCAGTTCGAGCTGGTCCTGGACGACGTACGGCTGCCCGCCGGGGCACTGGTCGGCGACGAGGACGCGGGGCTGCTCCAGCTGTTCGCCGGCCTCAACCCGGAGCGCATCATGACGGCCGCCTTCGCGATCGGCATGGGCCGCCACGCCCTCGGCAAGGCGATCGCGTACGCCCGCGAGCGCACCGTCTGGAAGACCCCCATCGGCGCCCACCAGGCCATCGCGCACCCCCTCGCCCAGGCCCACATCGACCTGGAACTGGCACGCCTGATGATGCAGAAGGCGGCCCGTCTGTACGACGCGGGGGACGACGTCGGCGCGGGCGAGGCCGCCAACATGGCGAAGTACGCCGCCGGGGAGGCCTGCGTGCGGGCCGTCGACCAGGCGGTGCACACCCTCGGCGGCAACGGGCTCACCCGCGAGTTCGGCCTCGCCTCGCTGATAACGGCCTCGCGCGTGGCGCGTATCGCCCCCGTGAGCCGGGAGATGATTCTCAACTACGTCTCCCACCAGACCCTGGGCCTGCCCAAGTCGTACTGACCGCGCGGCCATCCGCCGGGCAGCGAGGAGGAACCGTGTTCCGCAGCGCGTACGCAGACGTCCCGCCCGTAGAACTCCCTATCCACGAAGCCGTGCTGGGCCGGGCCGCCGACTTCGGCGACCTGCCCGCCCTCGTCGACGGCACCGACGGCACCACCCTCACCTACGAGCAGGTGGACCGGTTCCACCGGCGGATCGCCGCCGCCCTCGCCGAGGCCGGCGTCCGCAAGGGCGACGTCCTCGCCCTGCACAGCCCCAACACCATCGCCTTCCCGATGGCGTTCTACGCCGCCACGCGCGCGGGGGCCACCGTCACCACCGTGCACCCGCTCGCCACCGCCGAGGAGTTCGCCAAGCAGCTCGGCGACGCGACGGCCCGCTGGATCGTCACCGTCTCCCCGCTGCTGGAGACGGCCCGCCGGGCGGCCGAACTGGCGGGCGGCGTCCAGGAGATCTTCGTCTGCGACAGCGCCCCCGGCCACCGCTCGCTCATCGACATGCTCGCCTCCGCCGCCCCCGAGCCGCAGGTCGCCATCGACCCCGTCGAGGACGTCGCCGCCCTGCCCTACTCCTCGGGCACCACGGGCGTCCCCAAGGGCGTGATGCTCACCCACCGGCAGATCGCCACCAACCTCGCCCAGCTCGAACCGGCGATCACGGCGGGGCCCGGCGACCGCATCCTGGCGGTGCTCCCCTTCTTCCACATCTACGGCCTCACGGCCCTCATGAACGCGCCGCTGCGCAAGGGCGCCACCGTCGTCGTCCTGCCCCGCTTCGACCTGGAGACGTTCCTCGCGGCCGTCCAGAACCACCGCATCACCGGCCTGTACGTGGCCCCGCCGATCGTCCTCGCCCTCGCCAAACACCCGGCGGTCGCCCAGTACGACCTGTCGTCCCTGCGGTACGTCATCAGCGCCGCCGCCCCCCTGGACGCCGGCCTCGCCGCCGCCTGCGCCGCCCGCCTGAACCTGCCGTCCGTCGGCCAGGCCTACGGCATGACGGAACTGTCGCCCGGCACCCACGTCGTCCCCCTGGACGCCATGGACGAGGCCCCCGCCGGCACCGTCGGCAGGCTCATCGCCGGCACCGAGATGCGCATCGTCTCCCTCGACGACCCCGGCAAGGACCTCGGCGTCGGCGAAGCCGGCGAGATCCTCATCCGCGGCCCCCAGGTCATGAAGGGCTACCTGGGCCGCCCCGACGCCACCGCCGCCATGATCGACGCCGACGGCTGGCTGCACACCGGCGACATCGGCCGCGTCGACGGCGGGGGCACCTCCCGCCCGAGCGAAGCCGGGAGCGGGGGAGGCTGGCTGTTCGTCGTCGACCGGGTCAAGGAACTCATCAAGTACAAGGGCTTCCAGGTGGCCCCCGCCGAACTGGAGGCCCTGCTCCTCACCCACCCCGGCGTCGCCGACGCCGCCGTCGTCGGCGAGTACGACGACGACGGCAACGAGGTGCCGCACGCGTACGTGGTCCGCCAGCCGACCGCCCCCGGCCTCTCCGAGGGCGAGGTCGCGATGCACGTCGCCGAACGCGTCGCCCCGTACAAACGCGTCCGCCTCGTCACCTTCGTCGACGCCGTCCCCCGGGCCGCCTCGGGGAAGATCCTGCGCCGCGAACTGAGGAAGCGCCCATGACCGCACCGGAGGAAGCGCCCATGACCGTGCCGATCGGCCGCACCCGTGACCGCGGTGTCCAGACACTCAGCCTCGACGCCGTCGACACCCGCAACGCCCTCTCCGCCGCCCTCGTCGCGGAACTCGCCGCCGCGCTCGCCGACTGCGCCGCGGACCCCGGGGTCCGCGCGGTCGTCCTCACCCACACCGGCGGCACCTTCTGCGCCGGCGCCGACCTGCGCGACCCGCCCGACCCGGACGCCTTCGTCGCCCTGCTGCGACAGCTCGTCGAGCTGCCCAGACCGGTCGTCGCCCGTGTCACCGGACACGTCCGCGCCGGCGGCCTCGGCCTCCTCGCCGCCTGCGACATCACCGCCGCCTCCACCGCGTCGACGTTCGCCTTCACCGAGGTCCGCATCGGGGTGGCCCCGGCCGTCATCTCCCTGCCGCTCCTGCCGCGCACCGACCCCCGGGCCCTTTCCCGCTACTACCTCACCGGCGAACGCTTCGACGCCTTCGAGGCGGCCCGCATCGGCCTGCTCACCGCGGCCGCCGACGACGTCGACGCCGTGCTCGCCCCCGTCCTCGACGGCCTGCGCAAGGCCGCACCCCAAGGCCTGGCCGAGACGAAACGACTGCTCACGGTTAGGGTGCTGGAGGCGTTCGAGCGGGACGCGGCCGATCTCACCGCGCTCTCCGCCCGCCTGTTCGCCTCCCCGCAGGCCCGCGAGGGAATGACGGCCTTTCTCGAACGACGGGAACCCGCATGGGTGTTGTGAGCCCGGTCGACCGCGACCGCGCCCCCAAGCAGGACCGCAGCCGGGCCACCCGGCAGCGGCTCCTGGAAGCCGCCGTGGCGTGCCTCGCCGAACACGGCTGGGCGGGCTCCACGGTCTCCGTCGTCGCGGAACGGGCGGGCGTCTCCCGCGGCGCCGCCCAGCACCACTTCCCCACCCGCGAGGACCTCTTCACCGCCGCCGTCGAATACGTCGCCGAGGAACGCTCCCTCGCCCTGCGCGCCCTGTTCCCGCAGGGCGCGGCGGGTGACCGGCGCGCCGTCGTGTCCGCCCTCGTCGACCTCTACACCGGCCCCCTCTTCCGGGCCGCCCTGCACCTGTGGGTCGCCGCCTCCAACGAGGAACAGCTCCGCTCGCGCGTCACGGAACTCGAGGCCCGCGTCGGCCGCGAGACCCACCGCATAGCCGTCGACCTGCTCGGCGCCGACGAGTCCGGGCCCGGCGTCCGCGAGACCGTCCAGGGCCTGCTCGACATGGCCCGCGGCCTCGGCCTCGCGAACCTCCTCACCGACGACCGCCCCCGCCGCGACCGGGTCGTCGCCCAGTGGGCGGCCCTGCTGGAACAGAACCTCGGCCGGTGAACGCCCCCTGCCGCGCGAGCACGGGGACGAGGCGGCCCGCCCTCAGGGGCTGAGCCGCTCCACCCGCCAGCCGCCGTCCGTCTCCGCCACGTACCGCAGGCGGTCGTGCAGCCGGTTCTCCCGGCCCTGCCAGAACTCCACCGACTCCGGCACCACCCGGAAACCGCCCCAGTGCGGCGGCACCGGCACCTGCTCGCCCTCCGGGTAGCGGGCCGCCAGCTCGGCGTAGGAGGCGTCGAGATCGTCGCGTGCCGTGATCACCGCGGACTGCACGCTCGCCCACGCGCCGAGCTGGGAGCCGTGCGGCCGGGTCCGGAAGTACGCCGCCGTCTCGTCCCGCCCGGTGCGCCGGGCCACCCCCCGCACGATGACCTGCCGGGCCACCGGGTGCCATGGGAACAGCAGGCTGACGTGCGGGTTCTCCGCGAGTTCGCGGCCCTTGCGGGAGTCGTAGTTCGTGTAGAAGACGAAGCCGTGCGCGTCGAAGTGCTTCAGCAGCACCGTGCGGGAGGAGGGCCGTCCCCGGGCGTCCGCCGTGGAGACGATCATGGCGTTGGGCTCGAACAGGTGCGCCTCCGCCGCGGCCTGCCGGAACCAGTGCGCGAACTGCTCCACGGGAGTGGCGGCCAGATCGGCCTCGTCGAGGCCTTCCGCCCGGTACTGCTTGCGCATGGAGGCGGGATCGGGAGAAACGGTTTCTGCATGGTCCACGCCGTCATCTTGCCGCACCGGAGCCGTCGGCAGCAGTGTCCCCCGCCCACCCGAAGATGGCACTGAGTGCCGCGACATCTCCCCAAAGGTGGCACTCGGGGTTATGGTGCTTGTGCCATCCCGGTTGCGTGACCGCCGAGTGCACGGGGCATCACCGGAGTGACCGCCCAGGACCGCGAGTCCCCGCACGGACCGTGGATCCACCGGCGCCACCTGTCGCACACATCACGAGGAGCCGCCTGATGTCCGACTTCGTACCCGGACTCGAAGGAGTCGTCGCGTTCGAGACGGAGATCGCCGAACCGGACAAGGAGGGCGGCGCACTCCGGTACCGGGGCGTCGACATCGAGGACCTCGTCGGCCACGTCTCCTTCGGCAACGTGTGGGGCCTGCTGGTCGACGGCGCCTTCAACCCCGGACTGCCGCCCGCCGAGCCGTTCCCCATCCCTGTCCACTCCGGTGACATCCGCGTCGACGTCCAGTCCGCGCTCGCCATGCTCGCCCCCGTCTGGGGTCTCAAGCCGCTCCTCGACATCGACGCCGAGCAGGCCCGCGAGGACCTCGCCCGCGCCGCCGTCATGGCGCTGTCCTACGTCGCCCAGTCCGCCCGTGGACAGGGCCGTCCCATGGTCCCGCAGAGCGAGATCGACAAGGCCCGGTCCGTCGTCGAGCGGTTCATGATCCGCTGGCGCGGCGAGCCCGACCCCAAGCACGTCGCCGCGGTCGACGCCTACTGGACCTCCGCCGCCGAGCACGGCATGAACGCCTCCACCTTCACCGCCCGCGTCATCGCCTCCACCGGCGCGGACGTCGCCGCCGCCCTCTCCGGCGCGGTCGGGGCCATGTCCGGCCCGCTGCACGGCGGCGCCCCCTCGCGCGTCCTCGGCATGATCGAGGAGATCGAGCGCACCGGCGACGCCGAGGCCTACGTCAAGCAGGCCCTCGACAAGGGCGAACGCCTCATGGGCTTCGGCCACCGCGTCTACCGGGCCGAGGACCCCCGCGCCCGCGTGCTGCGCCGCACCGCCCGCGAACTGGGAGCGCCGCGCTTCGAGGTCGCCGAGGCCCTGGAGAAGGCAGCCCTCGCCGAACTCCACGCCCGTCGCCCGGACCGGGTCCTGGCGACCAACGTGGAGTTCTGGGCGGCCATCGTCCTCGACTTCGCCGAGGTCCCCGCCCACATGTTCACGTCGATGTTCACGTGCGCCCGCACCGCCGGCTGGTCGGCGCACATCCTGGAGCAGAAGCGCACCGGCCGCCTCGTCCGCCCCTCCGCCCGCTACACCGGCCCCGGCTCCCGCGGCCCCCAGGAGATCGAGGGATACGCGGACATCGCCGACAACACGGGCATCGCCGACACCGCCCACTGACCCGCCCGGGCGGCCGTCACGCGGGGCTGAGCAGCTCCGCGTGATGCCGCTCGGCCACCAGCGGATGGGCCCGCAGCTTGCCCTTCAGCTCGTTGAAGCCGTACTCGGCGAACAGCGGATTGGCCGGATCGTCAGTCACGCCGGGCGCGGCGGAGGCGTACGGGAAGGGCAGCGGCTCCACCCGTGCGTCGAGGCGCGGGTTGTAGAAGAACGGCACGGAGAACCGCTCGACCGCACTCGGCGGCGACACCACCCGGTGGTTGGTGGCCACCAGGTACCCGTTCGTCGCCACCTCCAGCAGCTCACCGAGGTTGACGACGAACGCCCCGGGCAGCGGCGGGACGTCATGGAAGAGTCCGTCCTCCCGCTGCACCTGGAGCCCGCCCACCCGGTCCTGGAGCAGCAGCGTCAGGAACCCGTAGTCCTTGTGGGCCCCCACCCCCTGGCCGGCTCCGTCGCCGGCGCTCCCCGGATAGCGCACCAGCTTCAGATGCGGGTGCGCCCGCTCCCCGAACACCGGGTCGTAGAAGTCCGCGGGCGCCCCGATCGAGGCGAGCAGCTCGTGCAGCAGCCGCTGCGCGACGCCGCTGAGCCGCTCGACCCACCGCAGCGCGGCCACCCGCAGCTCGGGCAGTCCGGCGGGCCACTGGTTGGGTCCCTCCAGCCACCAGTACGCGGGCTCCCCGGGCCCCGGCACCCGCGCCGGCCGCTCCGCCCCGATGTCCAGCTGGTCCCGCCAGTCCTGCCAGCCCCCGGTCCGCTCGTCACCGGTGCGCGTGTAGCCCCGGAAGTGCGGCGAGTTCACGTTGTCGATCGCGAGCCGCTCGGCCTCGGGCAGTGCGAAGAACCGCCGCATCGCGGAGAGCAGCGCCGCCGTCTCCGCCTCGCTCACCCCGTGCCCCACGAGCTGGAAGAACCCCACGTCGTGCGCGGCGCTGTGCAGTTGCGCGCGCAACAGCTCCCGGGCCCCGGGCCCGCGGTCGGCGGCGGAGAGATCGATGATCGGCAGTTGCTGGTACGACGGGTTCGTCGACACGTTCGTCATGGTGCGTCCGCGGGGTGTACGGGTCCCGCGCGAGCGCCGTGGGTGGGGCGGGCGCACGGGTGCCAGGTGGGCAGAGAAGAAGGGGGGAACACGGGCGGTTGCCGAACCGCGAAGGGGGCCGGACGGCTCAGAGGGAGCGTCGACAGCCCATGCTCGTGACGCGGACGTAGTCCACGTGGCGGCGCCGAACGAGCGAAAGCATGCGGTCAGGGTACTCCCCGCCCGCGCATTCGTGCGTGGCGTGCGTCACGTACCGAAGAATCCACGGTCGGTCGGCTCGGTCGCCTCGGCAGGCTGGGCCGCCTCGGTCGCCTCGGCCGCCTCGGCCGGCTCGACCGGCGGAGGCCCGGTGGCGGCCGGGGAACGCAGACGACCCGCGAGTCTGGTCCTCCGGGGAGGGCCGGCCGGACGTACCGGCGACTCGCGGGTCGGGTGACTGCTGGGATTGGGCCGGCTGCACGCGCCTTTCACGTGCGGGTCCGGCACCGCACTCGGTGTGGTGACGGGCCGCTAGCCCGCAGCCACCTCACGCGTCCGGTTCTCGTACATTCGCCGAACCACCTCCCTTCTCGTGTGCTCGCCACCTTAAGAAACGTCCCGCCGTCCGTTCAACCATTTTTTCCTGAGGCCCGTCCAGGAGACCGGTGGACGTGCGTGCGCCGCTCACCTAGCGTTCCCGCATGACCTCACCCATGGCCGAGCGGCGCGCCGTCCTCAGCGGCTCCCCCTTCGAGGAGCAGATCGGGTACGCGCGGGCCGTCGTCGACGGCGACCGGGTGCACGTGTCGGGGACGACCGGCTACGACTACGCGACGATGACCATCTCGGACGACGTGGTCGAGCAGGCCGAGCAGTGCCTGCGCAACATCGGGGCCGCGCTGGCGGAGGCCGGATGCGCTTTCGCGGACGTCGTGCGGGTGCGCTACCTGCTGCCCGACCGGGCCGACTTCGAGCCCTGCTGGCCGGTGCTGCGCGGCTGTTTCGGCGAGGTGCGGCCGGCGGCCACGATGATGGTGTGCGGGCTGGCCGACCCGCGGATGAGGATCGAGATCGAGGTGGACGCCCGCCGCCCCGCGCGGCAGGAACCGGGGCCGGACCCGCAACTGCGTTGACGGCCGTCCCGCCGCACGGTTGCCTGGTGCCGTGACCGATCTTCGTCTTCGCATCGCGCCGGTCGCCGGTGCGGCCATGCTCGAGCAGTGGCGGCACGTCCACAACACGGTCGTGCCCCCGGCCGCCATGTCCCTCGACGAGGCACGCGCGCGTGCCGACCGCCACCGCCTGGAGAACGCCTACCTCGGCGACGTCCTCGTCGGCTGCTCCACGCTGCGGCCCCCGGCGGGCGAGGAGGCGGTGGCCACCGTCATCGCGCGCGTGCTGCCGCCGTACCGCCGCCGCGGACACGGCACCGCGCTGTACGAGAACGGTCTCGCCCACGCGCGCGTGCTGGGCGCCCGGGCGGTGGAGACGTGCGTGCTGGCCGTCAACGAGGACGGCCTGCGGTTCGCCACGGCGCGCGGGTTCGTCGAGACGGAGCGGTACGCGCTGGACGGCGAGGACGACATCTGGGTCGACCTGCGGCTGGCGGCGCTCTAGCGGACCGGGGCGTACCCGGCGGGACCGGCGTACGACGATTCCCCGGCAATCTTGCGGGAACCATGTGTGGGCTGCGTCACGTTCAAGTTCAATGAGGGCACGCGAGCGAAGCTGAGGGGGTCCGGGTGAGCGCTTCCCGCCGTAGTGGGACCACCGACGAACTGGGACCGGACGAGCCCGAGCGGCCCGGCCCGGAGGGTCCGGACGGCTCGGACCTGCTCGCCGCGCTGCTCGACGGGATGGACGCGGCCCTGTGCGCCTTCGACGCCGACGGCGTCGTCACCCACTGGAACCGCGAGGCGGAGCGCATCCTCGGCTGGACCGCCGCGGAGGCGGTCGGCCGGCCCGGCTTCGCCGGCTGGGCGGTGCGCGAGGCGGACGCCGAGGAGATCGAGGGCCGGCTGATGGCCGCGATGCGGGCACCCGGCCGGCAGGTGCACGAGTTCGCGCTGCTCACCAAGGACGGCGGCCGGGTCCTGGTGCGCACCCAGTCCGCCGCCGTCCGCGGCCCCGACGGCAGACCCGCCGGGCTGTACTGCGCGTTCAGCGAGGTGCACACCCAGATCGACCTGGAGCGCTCCATCGCCCTGAGCGAGGCCCTCTTCGCGGACGCCTCCTGGGGCGTGGTCCTCGTCGACGCCGACCTGCGCCCCGCCGTCGTCAACGCGCACGCCGCCCGCGCGCTCGGCACGGGCCGTACGGCGGTCCTGGGCCGTCCGCTGGGCGACCTGCTCACCCGGGGCGTCGAGGAGCTGGAGAACGCGTTCACGCACGTCCTCGCCGAGGGCGCCCCGCCCGCGCCCGCCGAGATGTGGGTGGGGGTGCGGACCCCGGACGGCGAGAAGCGGCGCTGCTGGCGCAGCGGCTTCGTGCGGCTCGCCTCCCCGCTCGCCGAGGAGCCGGTGCCGCTCGGCGTCGGCTGGCTGTTCCAGGACGTCACCGAGGCCAAGCAGGTCGAGCAGGAGGCGGCCCTGCTGCGGTTCCGGACGAACCAGCTGCACCGGGCGTCGCGGGCGGCCGCCGAGTGCGAGGACCCGGCGGAGGCGGCGACCGTCCACCTCGACTTCGCCCTCGCCGGCTTCGCCGACCACGCCGTGATCGACCGGGTCGCCGGCGCGCCGCGGGCGGACGGGGAGCCGGACGCCCCGCCGCGTCTGGTGCGGGTGGCGGCCACCCCCTCGGGCGGACCGGGCCCCAGCGTCCTCACCGGCCACGCCGGGCTGCCCGTGGGGTACGCGGAAAGCCACCCGGCGCTCCAGTGCGTGGCCCGCGCCGGCTCGGTGCGCGCCTCCGCGGGCAAGGGGGCGCCGGAGCGGGCCCGCGAGTGGGCGAGGGCGCGGCAGTGGCCCGAGGACACCGTGCACGCGCTCTGCGCGGTCCTGCGCAGCCGCGGCCGCACCCTGGGCGTCGTGACGTTCCTGCGCACGGCGGGCCGTACGGCCTTCGAGCGCTCCGACGCGACCTACGCCGAGGACGTCGCCGTCCGGATGGCTGCCGCCCTCGACCTCGCCGGTCCCGTCGGTCCCGTCGGTCCCGTCGGGAGCGGCGACGAGGTCTGACACGCGCGGGAGCCCACCACCGCGGGCGCGGCTTCTCAGTGCCGGTAGAAGATCCGGTCCCGGTACTCGTCCATGATCCGGCCGTTCCAGTCGTGGCCGCCGTCGACGTTGCCGGAGCGCAGCAGCGGGGGCTCGATGCCGCGTTCCGCGAGGGAGGCGGCCGCGGTGGCCATGACCGCCTGGAGCAGGGCCGTGGTGACGACGGTGGAGGCGGGCGCGAAGGGCGCGGGGACGGTGTCGAGGGTCAACTCGGCGTCCCCGACGGCGATCTTCGAGTCCAGGACGAGGTCGCAGTGATCCTTCAGGAACGTCCCCGACCGGTGCCGGGACGTCGTCCCGGTGGCGTACGCCACCGAGGTCACGCCGATGACCTTCACGCCCAGGGCGCGCGCGTCGAGGGCCATCTCCACCGGGAGGGCGTTGCGGCCCGACAGCGAGATGATCACCAGGGCGTCGCCCGCGCGCACCGGCGAGGTGTCCAGGACCGCGCCCGCCAGGCCGTCGACGCGCTCCAGGGCGGAGCCGAGGGTGGCGGGCGTGACGTCGACGCCCACGACGCCCGGCACCGCGAGCAGGTTCATCAGGGCCAGGCCGCCCGCGCGATAGACGACGTCCTGCGCGGCGAGGGAGGAGTGGCCGGCGCCGAAGGCGAACAGGCGTCCCCCGGAGGCCACGGTGTCGGCGAGGAGGACACCGGCGGCCTCCACGGCCTCCGCCTCCTCGTCGCGAACCCGCTGCAACAGGCCGATCGCGGCGTCGAAGAACTGCGCGGCGGGCGTGCGGTCACTCATCCGAGGGGCCCCTTTGCCGAATCCGGTGTCCGTGTCCGTGTCGCGGATCACCGTGCGGTCCGGACCAGCGCCCTGTCAACACGGCCGGGGAAGGGGCGGCCCGGCGTAACCCCCTCGTTTCGGCGGCGAGGCACGCTTGTCAGAGGTATCCGGCAGAATTGAGGCCAGGGCCAGCGCACGAGCCGGAGAGCCGTCCAGCCTCCGGCAATCTCATCGAGGGGCACGTATGTCCGGACTGATCGACACCACGGAGATGTATCTCCGCACCATCCTCGAGCTGGAGGAGGAAGGTGTGGTCCCCATGCGCGCCCGGATCGCCGAGCGGCTCGACCAGAGCGGGCCGACGGTCAGCCAGACGGTGGCCCGTATGGAGCGGGACGGCCTGGTCTCCGTGGCCAGCGACCGGCACCTGGAGCTGACGGACGAGGGCCGCCGCCTCGCCACGCGCGTGATGCGCAAGCACCGCCTGGCCGAGTGCCTCCTCGTCGACGTGATCGGCCTGGAGTGGGAGCAGGTCCACGCGGAGGCGTGCCGCTGGGAGCACGTGATGAGCGAGGCCGTCGAGCGCCGGGTCCTCGAGCTGCTGCGTCACCCCACCGAGTCGCCGTACGGCAACCCCATCCCGGGACTGGAGGAGTTGGGGGAGAAGGACATCGCCGATCCCTTCCTGGACGAGGGCATGGTGTCGCTGGCCGAGCTCGACCCGGGTCTGGAGGGCAAGACGGTCGTCGTGCGCCGCATCGGCGAGCCGATCCAGACGGACGCGCAGCTGATGTACACGCTGCGGCGGGCCGGCGTGCAGCCGGGCTCGGTGGTGAGCGTGACGGAGTCGGCCGGCGGCGTGCTGGTCGGCAGCGGCGGCGAGGCGGCCGAGCTGGAGGCGGACATCGCCTCCCACGTGTTCGTCGCCAAGCGTTGACGGTGGCGTCGGTCCACTAGGGCGTGTTTCGAAAGTCCCTCCCCCAGAGGGGGTGCCCCCAGCCCGGCGGCGTCCGGCACGCACTCCCCCGGAGGGGGCACCCCCAGCCGTGTTGTCGGGGTCACCCCGGTACAACCAGTGTCGGGGCGACCCTCCGCCTTGCGATCGCACGCACCGGACGCCGCCGGGCCTGCCCTTCGGGCAGACGACGCCACTTTCGAAACACGCCCTAGTAGGGCTTGGTCAGCTTCACTCGTGAGTGGCGTGTCTGTTTGCTCGTGGGTGTCGTTGAGCTGGTGTGACACCTGAGGAGATGACCGGGGT